>CAYNXN010000023.1:0-15060 GCA_964401175.1 uncultured Dehalococcoidales bacterium
GCTCTACGTGCGGGGCGCGCTTCACCACGTCGGAACGCGTACAGAACCACGCCCTTTTTGTGGTGAAGAAGGATGGCAGGCGCGAACCCTACGACCGGGAGAAACTGGCTGCCGGCATCAGGAAAGCCTGCGAGAAACGCCCTCTTCCCACTGGTTCGGTCGAGAAGCTCATCACCAGCGTCGAGGAGCGTCTGCACGACAGCGGCAGAGCCGAGGTGCTGAGCACGACGATAGGCGATCTGGTCATGGCTGAGCTTGAGAAGCTCGACCATATCGCGTATATCCGTTTCGCCAGCGTCTATCGTGAGTTCGCCGACATCGGCGCCCTGAAGCAAGCTCTCGACAGCCTGTCCGCCGGGCAGAAATCGCACGCCTCCCCGTCCGGAGATACTACCGCAATGCAGCCATCAACCTATTGAGGAGAGAAACACCATGGCCCGTAGAGCGACGCAAAAAGAAACCCCCGCCGTAACGACCAACAACGTCGCCCGGGCTGTGTTTTCAGCAGCCGAGTCGGTCGGCGTCACCGACAGGGAGCTGCTCGAACAGATCACCGACAAGGTGAGCCAGCAACTGGGCGCGGCGCGCCCCTTCCCCGGCATGGAGGAGCTTGTGCCATCACGCCCAGCACCAGGTGGCGTTGCGAAGCCTGCCAAGGGCCGCCCTGTGGCAGCGCCCATCAAAGTAGTGTCCTCACCACCCCCGGCCTCAGCCGCACCCGGGCTCAGCCTGACCGACAATGCGTTGACGGTGCTCAAACGCCGATACCTCACCAAGGGATCCGATGGCGCCCCAATCGAGACGCCTGAAGAGCTGTTTCGCCGAGTTGCGCGCCATGTGGCGCACGCCGAGGTCCTGTTCAACCCCGAAGCGGACGAGCAGGCCTGGGAACGCCGCTTCCATGAGATGATGACCCGGCTCGACTTCCTGCCGAACTCACCTACATTGATGAACGCAGGCCATGTACTGGGTCAACTATCGGCATGCTTCGTGCTTCCGGTGGAAGACTCGATGGAGTCCATCTTCGACGCCGTCAAACACACCGCCCTGATCCACAAGAGCGGCGGGGGCACTGGATTCTCCTTCTCCCGACTGCGGCCGCAGAAGGACCGTGTTGGCAGCACGGGCGGCGTTGCCAGCGGACCGCTCTCGTTCATGCAGGTCTTCGACAAGACTACCGACGTCATCAAACAGGGCGGCATGCGGCGTGGAGCCAACATGGCCATCCTGAACGTCACGCATCCCGACATCAGGGAGTTCATCACCGTCAAGCGAGCTCCAGGAGTGCTCACCAACTTCAATCTGTCCGTCGGCGTCACCGATGAGTTCATGCGGGCAGTCACCGCCGACCTCGAGTATGACCTGGTCAGTCCTCGAACGGGCGAAGTCACCGAACGAGTACGGGCTAGAGAGGTGTTCGACCTCATCGTGGACATGGCATGGGAGACAGGCGACCCCGGAATCGTCTTTCTCGACGAAATCAACCGCTACAATCCCACACCGCAGATCGGCACAATCGAGAGCACGAATCCGTGCGGCGAACAGCCGCTCCTGCCGTACGAGTCCTGCAACCTCGGCTCAATCAACCTTGCGCACATGGTGGACCGGACCTCCACGCCGGCGACCGTTGATTTCGAGCGTCTTGGGGATGTAGTGAGACAGGCGGTGCGATTCCTGGACGACGTCATCGAGGTGAATGAGTTCCCATTGCAGCAGATACGGGACAGGACCCGCGCCACAAGGAAGATCGGCCTTGGCGTTATGGGGTTCGCCGACATGCTGCTGCAACTGGGCATCCCGTACAACAGCGAGGAGGCGCTCTCGACCGCAGAGCGTGTGATGGGATTCATCTCGGATCAGGCCAACGAAGCGTCCGCTGAAGTTGCGACAGAACGGGGCGTCTTCCCGGCCTTTGCCGGCAGCATCTACGAGACGGACGGAAAGACGCGTTTCCGCAACGCTTCGCGCACAACCATCGCCCCGACCGGCAGCCTCAGCATTCTGGCCAACTGCTCCAGCGGCATCGAGCCGCTATTCGCCCTCACGTACGTCCGGCACATACTTGATGGCGAGGATTTCCTAGAGGTCAATCCGTACTTCGAAGCCGAGGCCAGGGCGAGAGGCTTCTACAGCGAGCAGCTAATGAGGTCGCTCGCGGAAGGCAAGCGGCTCACCGACATGGACGGCGTGCCAGAGGATGTGAAGCGCATCTTCGTCTGCGCGTATGACATCTCACCCGAATGGCACGTGCGCATGCAGGCGGCATTCCAGCGGTACACCGACAGCGCCGTGTCCAAGACGGTGAACTTCCCCCGTTCGGCCACGCGCGACGACGTGGCCTCCGTCTACCTCCAGGCGTATGAGCAGCATCTCAAGGGGATCACCATCTACCGCGACGGCAGCCGCAGCGACCAGGTGCTGACCACGGGCGCCGTGAAGGCCGTGGAGCCGCCCAGCATCACGCCACGCCCCCGCCCCAAGTTGACCCGGGGCATCACCGAGAGGGTCAACACAGGCTGCGGCAACATGTACGTCACCATCAACTTCGATGATAAAGGCGTGTGCGAGGCCTTCGCCACGCTCGGCAAAGCCGGAGGCTGCGCGGCGGCCCAACTCGAGGCCATAAGCAGGCTCGTCTCCAATACACTGCGCTGTGGCCTTGACCTCAGTGCGGTAGTTAAGAACCTGCGCGGCATCCGTTGCCCCTCCATCGCGTGGGAGCAGGGCAAAGCGGTGATGTCGTGCGCCGATGCCATCGCGGGAGTACTTGAGAAGTACGTCGCTGACGGCGCCACGCCCGGACATCACATCGAGTCAGCTGGCCCAGGCGCCCAGTGCCCTGACTGTGGCGGAAGCCTTATCCACCAGGAGGGCTGCAGCATCTGCACCTCGTGCGGCTACACCAAGTGTTCATAGCATGATTGAGAGGCGAACCCGGTGAGCACGTCAAGGGCCCAGTACTACGGGGCACTGCAGCAGATCGCTGCC
Source organism: uncultured Dehalococcoidales bacterium (assembly GCA_964401175.1). Classification (GTDB taxonomy): domain Bacteria; phylum Chloroflexota; class Dehalococcoidia; order GIF9; family AB-539-J10; genus SKVJ01. Next base: position 2,989 of record CAYNXN010000023.1, read on the forward strand.
ATAGCCAACGCGGGACTGACACTGCGGCGCACCTGCAACGCAACGGCGAAGATCATCGCCACAGCCATGGAGATGAATGGCTGCCGCGTGCTGTTGCTCAATGTGAAGAGAGACTACCTCACCACCGTCGGCTCATTTGGCCTGAGCGATCTGTTCATCCGAAAAGGACCGCTGGACGCCAGGCGTAGCCTGCCGGAGGTGCTTGAGGGCCAGATCGCGGTCGTGCAGCACGCACCGACAGACGAACGCGTACAGCATCCGAAGGTCGCCGAGTCTGAACACGTGACCTCGATTGTGGCCGCGCCCATCATGCGCAAGCCGGACACCATCGGGGAGCTGCGCGTCTATTCAAGGCAGACGCGTTCACTCAGCGGCATCGACGAGGACTTCCTCCGGGCAGCCGCCAATATGTGTGCCGTGCTCTTCGAGAAGGCCGAGCTGAGCCAGTTCAAGGAGCGCGTCAAGAAGTCCTGCGCTAAGGCCGCCCGCCGCACCCTGGTCCCGGCGCAAATGCCGCCAACCTCGCTCAAGCCCACCGAGTTTGCGCACGAAAGCGAGGCCGAGTTTGCCAACCTGCTGGACTTCTATCAGATAGAGTGGCTGTACGAGCCACGTTCTTTTCCTCTCGCCTGGAACGGCGACGGTGTCTCACAGATGTTCACGCCGGACTTCTATCTGCCCGAGCTGGACATGTACATCGAACTCACTACGATGAAGCAGGAACTGATCACCGCCAAGAACCGCAAGGTTCGCCGGCTTCGTGAGATGTATCCCGACATCAACATCAGACTGCTGACCAGGAAGGATTTCACCCGCCTCCTCTCGAAATACGGGTACGGACCGCTGGGCGAAGCCAAGGTGGAGGGTGTTGGCAGAGTCCTCTACAGCCAGACGCAGATACAGCGGAGGGTTCGCTCCCTGGCGCGCAAGATCTCACGGGACTACGCCGGCCAGCGGATCGTCATGATCGGCGTGCTCAAGGGCGTCATGTGCTTCATGTCCGACTTGATGCGCCATATTTCCATACCGGTGAAGGTGGACTACATGGACATCTCTCACTATGGCGGTGACGGTGAGGTGGTGAAGATAACGCGCGACCTCGACAGCTCCATAGCAGGAGAGCACGTATTGATGGTGGAGGACATCATCGACACCGGGATGACACTGAACTACGTACTGGCGCACCTCACGTCCCATCGGCCGGCAACGCTCAGGGTCTGCACGCTGCTGGACCGGAAGCCCCGGCGGCTCGCCAATGTGAAGCTCGACTACGTCGGTTTCGAGATACCGGATGAGTTCGTGGTAGGCTACGGGCTTGACTACAAGGACGAGTACAGAAACCTGCCCTTCATCGGAGTGCTGAAGCAGGATTGAGAGACATGCACCACATCGACTCGCGGCAACAGAGGCTGACGATGCTCATCTCGAGGAGCGTCATCGAACAGACGGTAGCCCGCCTGGCAGAGGAGATAAGTGAGGACTACCACGGGAGGCAACTGGTCGCCGTGGGCATCCTCAAAGGAGCGTTCATCTTCATGGCGGACCTCGTGCGGCAGCTCGACATCCCGCTTGAAGTCGACTTCGTCACCGTATCAAGTTACGGCAGTGGCACCGTGAGTTCACGCGCGGTGACGATGCGCCAGGACCTGACCACAGACATAGAGGGAAAGGATGTGCTCCTGATTGAGGACATCGTAGACAGCGGTCACACGGTCGGCTGCGTAGTCGACCACCTACTTGCTAAAGGCGCTGCATCGGTGCGCCTTTGCGCACTTGCGGACAAGCCCTCACGCCGCGAAAGAGAGGTCAGCATCGACTACCTGGGATTCACCGTGCCTGACCGGTTCGTGGTCGGGTACGGGCTGGATTTCGACAACAAGTTCAGATATCTGCCGGACATCTACGCGCTGGAGAACGGCCGTGCCGACCAGTGAGTTGATAGCCGCAGCGAGAGGAGGTTCGCCCGCCGACCTTGTGCTGCGCAATGCCAGAGTCGTCAACACGGCCATCGGCGCCATCGAACACGCGGATGTCGCGCTTCATGGCGGACACATCGCCGGGGTTGGCCGGTACGAGAATGCCGTGGAGTCGGTCGACCTGCAGGGCGCGTACCTGCTGCCCGCTTTCATCGATGGCCACACGCACATCGAGAGCTCCATGCTGCACCCCGTCCGCTACGCGGAGGCGGTGGTCCCGAGGGGCACCCTGACGGTAATCACCGACCTCCATGAGATTGCGAACGCCTGCGGAATGGATGGCATCGAGTTTGCGGTGCGATGGAGTCATCTGCTTCCACTCGAGATGAGGTTCATGGCGCCCTCGTGCGTGCCGGCCAGTCCGCTGGAGACATCCGGCGCCACACTGGGCCCCGAGGATATCGCGCAACTCCTTGAACGGCCGGAGTTCATCGGGCTAGGAGAGGTGATGAATTTCCCCGGCGTGCTTTCGGCTGTCCCAGACGTCCTGCGAAAGCTGGAAACGGCACGGGGGCGACCCATCGATGGCCATGCTCCCGGGCTGAGCGGCAACGACCTCAACGCATATCTTGCGGCCGGGATTCTCTCGGACCACGAGTGCACGACCCGTGAGGAGGCGGAGGAGAAGCTGCGCAAGGGAATGCACCTGATGCTGCGCGAGGGCTCTTCAGAGAAGAACCTCGAGGCGCTGCTCCCGGCAGTAACCGATGACACCTGCCACCGGTGCATGTTCGTGGTTGATGATAGAACCGCAGCCGACCTGGCCAATGAAGGCGATATCGACCATGTGGTGCGGAAGGCCATCGCTCTGGGCATGCCGCCCGTACGGGCGATCCAGCTTGCCACCATCAACCCGGCCCGATACTTCGGTCTGCACGACCGGGGTGTTGTTGCTCCGGGCAAGCGAGCGCACCTCATCACCGTCGATGACCTCGAACGTCCGGTGGTGAACCGCGTGTATCACAGCGGCAGGCTGGTGGCGGAGGGTGGACGGGCCCGTTTCTCCATCGTTGCGAAAGAGGCCGAGCTCACCGGCTCGGTGCGTCTTCCTGAACTGTCAATGGCGTCGCTCCGTATGCCGGCGCGGGCGGACGCGTTCCCGGTCATCGAACTGGTGCCCGAACAAATAGTCACGCGCAAGCAGATGCTGCATCCGCGGATTGAGGGCGACGCGTTCGTGTCCGACATCGATCGGGACATCTTGAAGCTCGTGGTAGTGGAACGTCACCATGCGACCGGCAATATCGGCAAGGGTTTCGTCACCGGGTTCGGTCTGCGAAGCGGAGCTCTCGCCAGTTCAGTCGGACACGATTCGCACAACGTCATCTGTGTGGGCGTAACGGATGAGGACATGCGCGGGGCCATTAAGGCTCTGGCGGAGATGCAGGGTGGCCTGATGGTCTTTGCCGAGGGTGCTGTCTCCGCGGCGCTGCCGCTTCCGATAGGCGGCTTGCTCTCGCTCAAATCGCTTGATGAGGTCGTCGCGGCGCAACTCGAAGTGGAAGCAGCGGCCCGGCGACTGGGGGTCGTCCCCCAGTCACCGTTCTCGGTACTGTCCTTCCTTGCGCTGCCGGTGATTCCGGAGTTGCGGGTCACCGATCTCGGCGTGGTCGATGTGGCCCAATTCCACATCGTGGCCTAGCCGAGCAGGGCGCGGGCGATGACCAGCCGCTGCACCTCACTGGTGCCTTCATAGATCTCGAGTATCTTGGCATCACGGTAGTAGCGCTCGATCGGCAGGTCCTTCATATAGCCATAACCGCCGTGAATCTGCAGCGACTTGCGCACCACGTCCATGGCGGCATTGGCGGCGAACAGCTTCGCCTGCGCCACTTCCTTGGTGAAACGTGCGCCGCTGTCGGCGAGTCGCGCCGCCCTGTAGCCCATGAGCCACGCGGCATCGACCTCATTTGCCATATCTACAAGCATCCATTGGATGCCCTGGAACTCGCTGATGGCCTGTCCGAACTGATGCCGTTGCTTGGAGTAGGCGATCGCAGCGTCAAGCGCAGCCGACGACACACCGACGCCCTGACCCGACACGTCGAGCCGGCCTTCGTCCAGAATCGTCAGCGCGATACGCATGCCCTTGCCAACCTCACCGATCTGGTTCGCCACCGGCACGCGAACGTCGTCGAACATCAGCTCTGCGGCGCTCTCCGCCCGGATACCCAGCTTGTCCTCAACCTTGCCGACGGAGAAGCCTGGCGTGCCCTTCTCAATCACGAAGGCGGTGATACCCTTGCTGCCCAGTTCCCTGTCCACCGTGGCAAACGTCAGGATGATGTCCGCCTTGTCTCCATTGGAGATGAAGCACTTGGCGCCATTGATAATCCAGAAGTCGCCATCGCGCCGTGCCGTCGTGCTCATACGAGAAATGTCGCTGCTGGCCTCGCGCTCCGTCAGGCCGTAGGCACAGAGCTTTTCGCCCTTCGCCGCCGGCACAACGAAACGCTGCCGCTGTTCCTCGTTGCCGTAGTGAAACAATCCGCTGAGAGCCAACCCAAGATGCGTCCCCATGATGGATGCGACGGAGATGCTGGCGCGTGCCAGCTCCACTGACATCAGGTACGCGTCCATCAGGGAACCTCCCTGACCACCATACTCGGGAGGAATAGTCAATCCGGTCAGACCCACCGCCGCCATCTTCCGAAACGCCTCATACGCAAGCTCGTTGCGCCTGTCCCATTCATCGGCGCAGGGCATGATCTCGCCGTCCACGAAGTCACGCATCTGCTGTCGAAACATGCGCTCCTGCTCGCTCAAGAGTATGTCCATCATGTCATCTACCTCCATCACCTTGATAATGTGCAACAGGGAGAAGACACGCTCCCCAGCCTCTGAGTATACTGCCGGTGTTTTCGGATTGACAGACCCGAGAGCGGCGTCTACAGTAGGGGTTCGTCATGAATGCGTACAACACACGAAGACGTTTCTGTGTCATCGCCGATGACCTGACCGGCGCCATGGACACCGGGGTGGGCCTGGCAAGGGCGGGGCTTTCCGCCGTCATCAGTTTCTCCACAAGCGCAGATGTGACATCAGAGGCCATGGTGGTAACCACGGACAGCCGGGCAGAGTCGGCCACCGAGGCATATCGGCGGGTGAGACTGGCCGGTGAGAGGTTCCGGGACTTCTTCATCTATAAGAAGATCGACTCCACACTCCGCGGCAATGTAGCTGCGGAACTGCAGGCCCTGCTGGATGTCACGGGAGCGCCTCATGCGGTCGTCTGCCCGGCGTTTCCCGCCATCAAGAGAACGGTCCTCAACGGGAACCTCTTCGTTGACGGAGTCCCGGTACATGAGACCAGCTTCTCGCGCGATCCCGTCAGTCCGGTAACGCGGTCAAACATCGCGGAACTGCTGCGGGTGGGCTCCGGCATCTCATCACTGCAACTGGGAATCGAGGAGGTGGAGCGTGGTCCCGGCCGTCTGGCCGAGGCGATCCGCGGATGTGACTCGCGAGCGGTTGTCGTGGACGCGACGGAGGAGCGCCATCTACAGGTGATAGCGGAGGCCGTCGTGTTGAGCGATGAGAGGCTGCTCCCCTGTGGCTCGGGAGGCCTGGGCGCTCACGTGCCTGCCGCATTCGGATACGCCGTCCGTGACCAGACGCTGCCGCCCGCGCCCACCGGACCCGCCCTGCTAGTAATCGGCAGCCGGAACGACGTGAGCATCCGCCAGTTGCAGCGCGTAATCGACACGGTGAACCCGCCCGTAGTCCGGGTTGAGCCGCGAGAGTTCAGGACCAGGGCCGGACGGACGCCACGGGCGAACCAACTGGCCGCAGAGATAGTGCGGCTGTTCACACAGAACGGAGTGGTGGTGCTGAGTTCAAGTCTGAGCGACTACGCCCCCCAGATGCGTCACACCATGGCGCCGATACTTGGAGCAATCGTCTCCAGAGTGCTGGCCACCAGTCCGTTGTCCGGACTATTCCTTTCTGGCGGCGACGTGGCGCGCGCGGTATGCGGAGAGAACGGCATTCAGGGCCTGAGGATACTTGGCGATCTGCAGCCCGGAGTTATCGTGGGCGAAGCAGTCGGCATTCGCTACCAGGGTTTGCGGGTAATCACCAAGGCAGGGGGCTTCGGCAACGAAGACGCCATGGTTCAGGCCATTACACATCTGACCGAAGGAGCAGAAGAATGAACAGCTACAGACCGCTGCTTGCCATTACGATGGGCGACCCAGCCGGAGCGGGGCCGGAGATAGTGGTCAAGGCGCTGAACGCAGACGAAGTGCGGCCACTATGCCGCGGTCTCGTCATCGGAGATGCCGGCGTCATGCGCGCCGCCGCCGAGATCGTGGGCATGCCGATGGAGATCCACGCGGTTGCTTACCCCGACCAGATGCGCGAAGGCCAGCAGGTGCTGAATGTGCTTGACCTGAAAGACGTTGACCTGTCGCAGCTCGTCCGGGGTCGAGTCAGCGCGAGCGCAGGCAAGGCCGCCTACGACGCAATCGAGAAGGGCACCCTGCTCACGCTCGAGGGAGCGACTGAAGCCATCGTGACGGCGCCACTCAACAAGGATGCGCTAAACCAGGCAGGTTATCACTTCCCGGGTCACACACAGATACTGGCACACCTGTGCGGAGTCGGCGATGCGGTGATGATGCTGACGGCTGACAGCCTGAGAATCGTGCATGTATCGACGCATGTGTCGCTGAGGAAGGCGTGTGACCTTGTGACGAAGGAGCGCATCCTGCGCGTGATGCAACTGGGAGTGGAGGCAGCGCGAAGCATGGGGGTCGAGAAACCGCGTGTGGTGGTACCCGGATTGAATCCGCACTCGGGCGAGGGAGGGCTGTTCGGCGACGAGGAGACAGAACACATCATTCCCGCGATCGAGGAGGCACGCTCGCTGGGGATCGATGTGCGTGGCCCGCTTCCGCCTGACACCGCATTCCTGAGAGCCTACCGCGGCGAGTTCGACCTCGTTGTGGCCATGTACCACGATCAGGGTCACATCCCCATCAAGATGGTCGGCTTTGAGAAGGGTGTGAACGTAACGCTTGGATTGCCCATCATCCGGACATCGGTGGACCACGGCACGGTATTCGGCAAGGCCGGAAAGGGCACCGCCGACCCGACCAGCATGATCGAGGCTATCAAGCTGGCGGCAACGATGTGCCGTACAGTACGCGCATCACGCGGAGCGTAGCCCCTCTCGAACCGGCCGGCTGCGCAGGTAATCGGCGCGCCGTTTGAGATGCATCAGCGCCCGCACCGCCCGTTCAGGCGTGGGGAAGGCGAGCGTCGTGCCCGTGCTCTCGAGTGTTCGTCGCACCTCCTCGAAGTGCATGCCATACATGAAGTACACGAACGGCTTGTCAGGAAAGCTCCTGGCGGCTTCCTCAATCATCGGCAGGTGTTCTTCGCCGAGTCGGGGCTGATAGGCGCTGATCACCGCCATCGCGGCATGTACGTTCGGGTCCGAGAGCACGTGGCGCAACACCGCCCGCTCCATGGTGCGCCGGTCGTGCCCCATGATGGAGACACCCGGCCAGATATCTACTGGATTTCCCACACCGAGCCACTCCGGAGAGAGCGCCTTCAGCGCCGCAAGCGTTTCCGCCGAGAAGTCAACCAGGTCCATGCCGTGGCGGCCACAGGCATCAGCAGCGATGATGCCGAATCCGCCGGTGTAGGTGGTGACGCCGATGCCCGTACCCCTCGGCGGCGGCAGCGTGAGGAAGGCGCGGGCGGCATCGGAGAGCTCCTCAATATCGCTCATCCGCAGCACTCCCGCGTTTCTCAACGCCACGTCCCATAACTGGTCGCTGCCGGTGAGTGCGCCCGTGTGTGATTGCACCGCCCGCGCCGATTGCGCCGAGCGCCCCGTCTTCAACGCCAGCACAGGCTTGCGGAGCGCCACCCGATGCACTGTGGACAGGAATTCTCTTGCGTCCGGCATCCCCTCGAGATGCAGCACAACCACACGCGTCGCTTCATCCTGCTCAAAGTACTCCAGGCAATCGACAGTGTCCACGTCGCAGGCATCCCCGACATCGATCACCTTTCCGGCGAGCCTTATGTCATTCAATCCGACGAAGGTTCCTCCAGTCTGAGACACAGTCCCGATCCCGTTAATCTCCATGGGGATGCGGATGTACGACGTGCTCATCCTCAGCCACGCATTGGCCGCGCCGAAGGTATTCGGTCCCAGCACCCGGGTTGCTGTTCCCCTGATCATGTCAACCAGTTGCTGCTGCAACCGTTTCCCCTCCGCATCATCCGCGTCACCGAAGCCCTGTGTGATGATTATGATGGCGCGAATGCCCCGATCCATGCACTCACGCACCATCGGCAGAACGAGCGCACGGGGCAGGCTGATCAGCGCCAGATCCGGAACCTCCGGAAGGTCCGCCACGCGCGCATACGTACGAACGCCCAGTATCTCCGTGGCATTGGGATTCACCGGATACAGGCTTCCGGCAAAACCGTAATGCAGCAGATTCTCGAGCACGTTGTAGGCCTCGGGACCGGTCCGACGCGAGACACCAATCGCGGCGATCGATTGGGGTTCCAGAAAGAGCTTCAGTTGTTCGGCGGTGGTCATACGGTCTTCATTCTCCTCATCCAAATACGCGCGCTGAATAATCGCTGACCCGCCGGCTCGTGTCAAACCACGTCCAGACGATGCGGGCCAGGCGGATCAGGGTCTGGTAGACTAACACACGTCCAACGCACGTTCGCACGCGGACAGGGCAATGGTACATCACCGAGTCGAAGACCTGACCACGGTATTCCATCCGAGCTCCATCGCCGTCGTGGGCGCCTCGGCGGACCAGCGCAAATCCGGCGCAAAGTGGATCCAGGGACTGCGCGCGGCAGGATATCGAGGCGCGCTCTACCCAGTGAGCGCCGGGGGGAGGCAGCATCGCCGGCCTTGATATCTATCCAAGCCTCTCGGCGATACCGGGCGAGGTGGATTACGTGGTGGCCTCCGTGCCCGCGCGTGCGGTGCTGCAACTGCTGGAAGAGTGTGGCGCCAAGCGCGTGCGCTTCGTCCAGTTCTTCACCGCAGGATTCTCTGAGACAGGAGAGTCCGATGGCCAGTACCTGGAACAGCGCATGCTGGAGCGCGCCCAGAGAGATGGGATTTGCATTATCGGCCCCAACTGCATCGGCAGCTTCTGTCCCGCCGAAGGCATTCCACTCGGGCCCTCGCCACTTGGTAAGACCGGAACTGCGGGAGCGGTGAGCTTCATCTCGCAGAGCGGCGGCATCGCGGCCAAGCTCGTGGAATACGGCATCGCGCGGCAGATCCACTTCAGCAAGGGCATCAGCGTGGGGAACTGCATCGACCTCGATACGAGTGACTTCCTGCATTACTTCGCCACTGACGACGACACGCGCGTCATCGGAGCATACGTGGAGGGCACCAGGGATGGGCGGCGTCTGTGCGGCGCCCTTCGAACGGCAAGCGCAGCCAAGCCAGTTGTCCTGTGGAAAGGGGGGAGGACCGCCGCAGGCGCCAGCGCCGCACGGTCTCACACCGGCTCCCTCGCCAGTTCAGCCTCAGTCTGGTCGGCGATGCTGCGCCAGTCCGGCGCCATCGAGGCGACGAGCCTGGAGGAGCTGACTGACTGTCTACTCCTCATCCAGCAACTGGGGGCGCTCAGGGCACGTCGCGTGGCAATCGTCGGAGGGCTGGCCGATGGTGGCGGCGGAATCTCAGTCTCCGGCAGCGATGCGTGCAACGACAACGCACTCGACGTGCCGCCGCTGAGAGCGTCAACGAGGGAACGGCTACACGCGCTCATCGGCGAGGTGGGAAGCATACTGCGGAATCCGGTGGACATCAGCCCGGCCCAGTTCCGGGATGTTGATACCATCTGCGAGGCAATCCGCATCGTCGCCTCGGACGATAGCGTGGACATGCTCCTGCTGCAGGAGGATGTCGATATCATGCATTCCTTCCTGGGCGTGCAGGAGACCGCGCAGGTCAACAGCTTCCTCTGCCAGCTCTCACAAGAGACAGCCACGCCACTCGTGGCAGTGCTGCCCGTCGGCCCGGTGGAGCCTGACCGCGTCACGGTCGAGCACGCGCTACTGAGCGCGGGGATCCCTGTGTATCCCACAATGGCGCGTGCGGCGAGGGCCATCGCCCTCGTCAGCCAGCGTCCTTACCGGTGACTCACCGCTTTGCATTTGGACACGCGGCGGACTAGAATGCCGGACGGTGCGGCGGCAGTCGGACATCCAAGACCCACCCTGACCGCTGGCAGGCAGTCTGCCGCAACACACGCGCCATGAAGGAGGCACGATGAAAGACACTCTGGCCGTGCTCTGGGTTTCCCGAGACAGGGAGGCGGCGCTGCACATGGCATTTATGTATGCCAAGAACTCGAAGCTGAGGGGGTGGTGGCCGAACGTCACCTTAATCATCTGGGGTCCGTCAGGTCCACTGCTGGTCTCCGACCCCGAGCTGCAGCAGGAATTGGAGTCGATGAAGCAGGCTGGGGTCGTGCTGCAGGCATGCAAGGCGTGCTCAGACCGCTACGGAGTGAGCGATGCCCTCGCTGCCCTGGGGGTTGAAGTCAAGTACATGGGGCAGCCGCTCACTGAGCTGCTCAAGTCCGGCGCACACGTGCTCACGGTCTAGCGGGCGTCCGGCTGCTCTCACTGCGCTGCCGCAAATCTCAGGCGGAGAGAGCGCCGCGCGCTGTGCGTGACGACCCACCAGTATGCCGCATTTCGCAGTGCGCGAGTATCCCTCTCCGGCCGGACGGCGTCCAGTGCGCGAGGCAGTACCAGTCGTGACGCCTCGCGAAGCGTCACCATGGCCGGCAGGAAGACACGTCCTGCACAGATCGGGCCTGCGCTTCTCTAATGCAGTCCGTGCGCGCTGTCGGGAGCCTGTCTCTACCTTGACAGGCTCTCGACAGCGCGGGTATATTGTATTCAGTATTCGACATGCATCTCCATCTATATGGGCGTGCATGGATGGGGGTCTGATGACAGGGGAAGCAAGCAACAAACACCTGACTGCACGCGAGTTCGTACTCGAAGGCATCCGCGACGCCATGCTGGACGGCCGCATCACCGCCGGACAGGAGCTGGACGATCAGGCACTGGCGGAGGAGTTCGGCGTGAGCCGCACCCCCGTCCGCGAAGCCCTCAAAGTGCTGGAGGTGCAGGGTTTCATCGCATACCCGCGTCGATTCTCCAAGCCGATCGTTGCGCCGATCTCCTCAGAACGCATCGAAGAGATCTATTTGATGAGGATTGCTCTTGAGGGCGTCGCCGCAACGCGGTTGTGCCAGATGGTTGACGTTACAGAACTGGCCAGACTGGAGAGGCTGGCACGCCTGGGCACAGAGGCCCTTACCCACAGGGACGTCGAAGCGTGGAGCCGATACAACCGGGAGTTTCACATCGGACTTGCCGCCATTGCCAAGATGCAGTTGCTCTGCCGCGAAGTCGCCTCCCTCGTTGATCTCAGCAGCTTTTACAGCCGCATGTTCTGGCAAGAACTCACACCAGTCCTGGTGGAAGCAGGTCGTGAGCATGAGGACATTGTCCGGGCCTGCCGTCAGAAGGACGCCGTTCAGGCTACCCGGCTGATTCAGAACCACCTCACGGCATCCTGCAGGACGCAGGTCAAGCTGGCCCGCGAACGTGAAGCACCGGTGGCAGATGCACGGCTTGAAAAACGGCCCTCCGGTGGGCAGCTTTCCGGCCGCGGCAAGACTTTGAAGGGCAAGGTGCAACGGAGACGACAGCAAGTCTGACCATCTCCGCACGCGGTCACCCTACGAGTAGTCCAGTCTTTCATGGATCGCAGCGGCCAGTCATCATGCCAAGAGAAGAACGCCAGCCTGGCAGTCTAAGAAGGAGGAGTTGATGGCCAATCGAATGCCGCTGGAAGGGATCAGGGTGATCGACCTCACCCGGGCGCTCGCAGGACCAAGCTGCACGCGCCGGCTTGGCGATTTCGGCGCCGAGATCATCAAGATTGAGGAACCGGGATCGGGTGACATGACCCGCGGCCTCGCCGGCCCTCGCATCGGCGACACCTGTTCCTACTTCCATTGCGTCAACCGCAACAAGAAGAGCATCACGCTCAACCTGAAGCATGACCTGG
>CAYNXN010000024.1:0-14877 GCA_964401175.1 uncultured Dehalococcoidales bacterium
TGATATCCATCAGCAGGCGGCCATCCCGAATCTCAACGATGCGGTCGGTCTGTTCAGCGATACGCCGGTCATGGGTGACGATGATGAACGTCGTGCCGTAACGCTGATTGATATCCCTGAAGCGCTCATACGTTGCCGCCGAATTCACCGAGTCCAGGTTGCCGGTGGGCTCATCCGCCAGGATGACCCTCGGCTTGTTGATGAGCGAGCGGATGATGGCGACCCGTTGCTGCTGTCCTCCGGACATCTTGCCGGCGGGGTTGTTCTTCACCCGGGACACGCCCATGAAGTCGAACAACTCGTCAGCCCACTGCAGCACCTCGCGCTTCGAGCTCTGGGGGCCGATGGAATATGGCATGAGCACATTCTCCATGGCCGTGAACTCCGGCAGCAGATAGTGAAACTGGAAGACGAATCCGATGGTCCGGTTGCGCAACTCGGCAAGGCGGTCCCGGCTCAGCGAGGCGACACTCTGGCCGGCAATCTCCACGTCTCCGGATGTCGGCACGTCAAGCGTCCCGATGATGTTCATCAGCGTCGACTTGCCGCTGCCCGACTCCCCAACTATGGAGTTGAACGACTTCTCCGGAAATGCGAGATTTATGTCAAATAACACCTGCACGTCAGGTGAACCACGGTACACCTTATCCACGTGCCGCAATTCCACCACATTTGCCACGGTATCAGCCCTCACGGATGACGTCGATAGGATTGAGTCTTAGTGACCGACTTGCCGGCACCAGTCCGGCAATCGCCGACGCAAGTATGGAAATGGCCAGAGAACGAAGGATGAACACGGGAGGAACGACGAAGTCGATGATCGATTCTCCCCCTGGAGTAGCGAAGACCGTGAACGAATAGAGAAGGCCAAGCCCGAGGGCGACACCCGCAATACTGGCCATGATCCCGATCATAACTCCCTGGAAGACGAAGATGAGGCTGGCTGCGCCGTCCTTGATGCCCATAGCCTTCAGGATGCCCAACTGCCTGCGTTTCTGCAGCACGCTGACGGACAGAAGGCTGGCAATCGCTATGGCTACGGACACGATGATCACCGCCTGGATGATGTTGTTGGACATGGACTGGCTCTGCAACGCGCTCAGCAACTGTCCGTTCTCGGCCTTCCAGTTCGTGATCTCCAGACGGTCGCTATTGAGCAGAGCAGCGACATCGGCGGCTACGGCATCGGCTTCGAACACATCGTTGACCGTCACCTCGATGCTGGTGATGCGATCACCGAAGCCAAACAGGCTCTGAGCGGTGCGCAGACTTGTCACCACCCAGCTTCCATCGATTGCGGCCACGCCCAGGTCATAGATGCCGACGACCTGATAGTCGATCATGACTCCGTCAGGTGTGCCCAACTGCAACCTGTCGCCGGCTGCAACCTCGAGCTTATCCGCCAGTGTCCTGCCGATGAGGGCTTCTCCCGTTCCCTGTAGGCCTCTGCCCTGGACCACGTACCCCGAGATGCGGTAGATATCGTCGACTGCCGTCGGATTCAGCCCCCGAACCACCACCGGAACGGAATCATTGCTCTTGCTCACAAACGCGTTGCCCGACACGGAAACACCCACATGTCGCACCGCGGAAAGCGAACCTATCCCCGTCACCATCTCCTCCCAACGGCTTATGGTCACGTTTTTCTCGGCTGATCGTACTGTCACTTGCGGGGAGTTCCCCACCGTCTGCTCAACCAGTCCAGCCTGCAGGCTATCGATGAGCAGGCCGACAAACACCTGTACCGAGATCGCAATGGCAATACCCCCCACGATGAGGGCGGTCTGCCCCTTGCCCGATGCAAGGAACCGCGCGGCGATTCTCAGTGGGAGGACCATGGAACCTCCTCACAGAGACGGCGAATCTCATCATAGTTCTGGACCAGTTCATCGGCGCCGACCGACTTCGCCAGTGCGAGATCGTTGCCAAAGGCCTGCCCCCCGACCACGATACGGAACGACAGCTTCGTCTCGAGCCGCAGTTGCATCAGTCGTTCGATCGTACGGCGAGCGGCAATCAGGTTGTACGGGCCGGTGACGCTGACGCCGACAAACACTGGCTGAACGAAGCCTACGGCGTCAAGGATGTCCCGCAGCGGGGTGTTTGCACCCACGAAGGTGACCTCGAAGCCGCACAGCGTGAAGAAGTCCGCCGCCATCCGGGCGCCCAGCTCATGGTACTCCTCGCTGGGACACACCACGATCACCGCTCCCCTGGTTCCACGCCCCCGCAAGGATCTTCTCGTCTGCATGAGATGTGGGAAGCAGCATTCGATGACCGTCCGTATTATCGAGGTGCGCACGTGCTCTTCCCAGACACAGAGACGGCGTTGTCTCACCGTGCACAGGAGTTCACGCGCAGCGGGGGCCAGAACCTGCTCGTAAAGTGCAACGATGTCCAGGCGTCCACTCGTCAGCTCTCCGAGCGCGAACGTAACGCACCCATCCTTGTCCTCAGTGTCTATGAGGGCACGGAAGCGAGCATATGCCGACTGCGCTCGAGTTCCCGGTCCGTTTGCCTCAGTCATTTCACAGCGGTGGCATCGGTCATCCGCACGGACCATTGTACGACACAGTGGACTGCGATGTTATCCGAAGTCACGAGTCGCGCGGCAAAAGGTATTGACAAAACGGAAGCCAACGTCATAGCATGCGGTATGCGGACATGCAGATATGCGCATCTCCGCATATCCCACCTGCGATGAGAGAGCTGGTAAGGGCGTGCAAGGCGATATCTGCAGAAACGCGGCTCAGGATCCTGAACATCGTGATGGTCAGGGAGTGCTCCGTGAGTGAGGTTATGCAGGCTCTACAGATTTCGCAGACCCGTGCCTCACGAAACCTGGGGGCGCTCTATGATGCGGGGCTTCTCGCCTCACGCCGTGAGGGCGCCTGGGTGCTGTACTCGGTGGACAGGGAAGGCCTGGACGGCCACTCGACCGAGCTGTTGGGTGCTCTGAGCGGCATGCTCGCAAACGACCGAACGGCTCGTCAGGATGTCGCAAGGCTGCACCAGGCTAAACGTTCCGTTCAGTGATTCGTTTCCATTAACTGTGTGCCGGTGGAGAAGACTGAGGGCGCCAAACGTACCATGAGTGAAGGAGGCGACAATTGAAAGCGAGACTCTGGTGTGCACGGCTGATGTTGCTCGCACTGGTTAGCGTCCTCGTCTTCAGTCCTCTGGTTGTGCGCGGCGCCAGCGCCACTCCTAATCCCGTGGGCTGGAATCACGATCCCTCATCCCTCATGCTGCCATCGTCCCCGGTGTATCCCGCCGTCGAGGCGTATCGCGATGTGCGCGTCGAAATCGCCGACAGAAGCTTTGAGAAGGCGGAGGTACTGCTCGGATTCGCGAATCAGGACGCCGCCGCGATAGCGGTCATGGCTCAGCGCCAGGACTTCATCGTTTCAGCGAGTCACGCCTCCACCTACCGTGATACGTTCGACCGCTGTGTCGGCTGGCTGGTCATCGCCAGCGAGCGTGGCAACGACGTCTCGTACCTGCTCGCCAGGGTTAAGAATGACCACCTGGCGCAACAGGCGGCTCTACAGCAGGCCGCTGCCCAGATGCCAGAATGGTCATGTACCAGCATCGAGGATGCCCGCACACATGTTGCCGATGTGTTGTTGCAGGCAATCGCTCGGCTTGAGGGAGATGAAGCGCTGGAAGCTTACGCCTCGGGTATCAGGCTGACGCATCCCGAACTGCCTCTGCCCGAGTTGCAGCAGCAAGTTCCGGCTCCCGCGGTAGTCGTCATTCCTCCGCCACCAGTCACGGCGGAATCGTCGATGGGCGACAGCGCCCCACGCGAGACCCAGCCTCCCGTCATCGTGTCATTCGATGCCGACCGCAAGTCAGTGGATCCCCTGGAATCGGTGGCGATAGGCTGCGAGCTCGATGCCGAGGACGAGGACGCACTGCACTACTCCTGGTGGTGTTCACGCGGCAACCTGGTTGCCAGCGGCACCACCGCAACCTGGACCGCACCCAAGCGCCCCGGAGTCTACGAGATCAACCTCACCGTCACCGACGACCTGCAGAGAACTGACAGTCGATCCATCGAAATCACGGTGACGGCGCCAGAGGAAGAGGCGAGCTCGGATGAGGAAGAGCAGGAAGACGACTCCACAGAGCAAGTCGCCGCCGACGCTGCGCCGGAGATACTGGAGCTGGTGCTGACGGCCGACCATAAGTACTTCGACGGGACGCTTGGCGGAGGCTACTCGATTCTCGTCTCACGCGATTGCACCATACAGTGCGTCGTGGCTGAACCCGAGGCACTGGACTTCCACTGGACCGCCAACGGCGGTGGCAAGATCTCGGGCTCAGGCGATACCGTCACGGTCAGCGTTCCGGCGACGCCGGGGTATGTGACTGTCACCGTCACGACACGCAATAGCGACGGAGAAGAAGACTCCGCTTCGGTTCGGCTGTACGTAACAACGTGCACGTACTGTTTCTGAGAACCTGGCCAACGGAACTGACTTCCGAAGTGCGAGATTGCGCCGCTTCTCGCGGCTCTCCAAGAGTGAGACCTGTCGCTGCGTCTCCAGCCGTGCAACAGCGCGCTCCTGCTATCATTCAGCGGACAGCATCTCACTCCGTTGCACGCGCTTCTGGGAGCTGACTGAGGAGGTCATCATGGTGGACATATTCGATCTGAATGACAAGGTTGCCATCGTCACGGGTGGAAGCAGCGGTATCGGTTTCGCCATTGCGGAAGGACTGGCGACACGAGGGGCTCGGGTGGTAATCGCCAACCGCAATGCCGAGAGAGGAGAGGCGGCGGTGCAGCGGCTGGCAGCACAAGGGCTCGCCGCCGAATGCGTCCCTGCGGATGTGAGCCAGCTGCCGGCAGTGGAACTCCTCGTCGCATCGGTGCTGCAGCGGCACGGGCAGATCGACATTCTGGTCAACAGCGCCGGAGTCATCCTGCGCAAACCGGTTGAGCAGTTCAGTGAGGGCGAATGGGACCAGATCATGAACACGAATCTGCGTGGCGCATTCCTCTGCTGCCGGGAGGTGGGGCGTCACATGATCGTTCGACGCCAGGGCAAGATCATCAACATCTCATCCAATGTGTCCGAGGTGATTCAGCCGCTGCGTTCAGTCTACTGCGTCTCCAAGGCCGGCCTTTCCCATCTAACCCGCGCGCTTGCGGTCGAATGGGCCCAGTATGGAGTCAACGTCAATGCCATTGGACCGGGCCCCACCATCACAGAGTTGAACAAGCGGTACTTCGACGAGAACCCGGCGGACCTCAAGGCTCGTGTGGATGCAATACCAATGGGACGCATGGGGCTTCCTGCCGACCATGTGGGGGCTGCGGTATTCCTTGCGTCCGCTGCGTCTGATTACATGACCGGACAAACGCTGATTCTCGACGGTGGCAGCAATCTGCTCTGACTAAGGTCACAACTCGACGAGTGAGTAGCGGGGGCACATGCCAAGAGTTTCAGCCTCACGCACCTGGTCCCGCGGATCAACCCCGGTCGTTCTCAAGAACACTTCGGGCTGAACCCGGTCGATAAGATCCAGTGATGCCGCGTCGACCGCAGCCGCATCGCAGCCGACCACATAGCCTATGTCGGGACAGACAATACGTCCCGGAGATGAGTCGCAATCACAGTTCTGGGCGATGTTGTGCAGAGAATTGACATACAACACATGCTTGCCCCTGGTGCAGGCGGCTGCGCCTATCGCCAGTCCGCGGGCCAGGCTCATGGCCTCAAAATGCAGCGCCCCGGAACTGCAGGCGGCAACACACTTGCCGCAACCCTCACAGCGCCCGCGGTCGATCTGCCAGCCATCATCGATGGAGAGCGCACGAGAGGGACAGGCATCAACGCATCGACCACATGCCGTGCATGACAGCGCGTCGTACACCGGGATGGACATGTGATGAATTCTGCGTTTGCTTGCCTTGGTCACGCCTCCCATGCCCAGGTTCTTGATGGCGCCGCCAAAGCCCGCCTGGATATGCCCTTTCACGTGTGACAGCACCACCATGTGCTCCACCTCATGCAGTTGCGTCGCGACCTCGAGTGCAACGTCCGCCACTACCACCCGAACGCCTCGTTCGCCGATGGTTACGCCGCAACCAACCCTCTCCCGCGTGAACCCGTGCTTCTGTGCCACCCGCTCATACCCGTGTCGGTGCGAGCGCTCCCCCGGATAGGCCACCACAGTATCGAACAGGAACGGTCGACCTCCGGAAGCCTTGATGGCGGCCACGACCTCGCCGGCCACCTCCGGACTGATGTAGTACGGGTTTCCCGGTTCTCCCATGTGAAGCTTGACCGCCACGGCAGCATCGGCAAACCGGGACAACTCAAGGTGCTCGAGTGCCACGCGCACCCGCCGCAGATCTCTGACGAAGTAGACGGTGCCGTCGGACATAGCTTCCTCTCCTCTCTCACCGGTGCCGGTGAATCGCGGCTGCCTTGATCCGCGGCACGGCAGACAGCCCGTGCACCGTGCATTGTAGCCGTCCGCTGTACGGGAAGACAACGCCAGCCCCCGACATCATGCCGGCACAGGTATAATCAGTGGCATCACGGAGGAGGTGCCACATGGACCTGTACGAGACAATTCAGAGTCGTTACAGTGTGCGCAACTATCTGCCTGACGCCATAGCCGAGGAATCCCTGACGCGGATCCTTGAAGCGGCCAGGCTGGCCCCTTCGTCCAGTAATCGGCAGGAATGGCGATTCATAGTCGTGCGTGATGCAGCACGGCGCAGCAGGCTGGCCGAGGCGGCAAACAATCAGCTCTGGCTCGCCACCGCGCCTGTCATCATCGCGGCGGTTGCCACCGAACCCGTTTCCGTGATGACATGCGGCGTGCCACGCTATGCCGTAGACATCTCAATCGCGGTCAGCCACATGATGCTGGCGGCGGTTGCGGAGGGGCTTGGTACCTGCTGGATCGGTGCATTCTCCCAGGACCGGGTGCGTGACATCCTCCAGGTGGAGCCGGACTGCGTCGTGTTGACCATTATGCCGTTCGGCTACGCGCGCGGAGAGCAGCGACCACAGCAGATGCGCAAGCCACTTGGGGCGATTGTGCGCTATGAGACAGACAGCCCCTAGTTGTGGAACGGGGCTCGTCCCACTCAGATGGCGTTGACCACGGCGGCCGCGTTTCCGGCTAAACCAGAGCGGTCAACAGCACCGCCACGATACCCACCAGGAAGATGCCGTCGAACACGCCGGCCCCACCGATGGAGACCATGCCAGGGAACCCCTTGAGCCGGTGCGCATTCAGCAGGTCCGCTCCGATGAGCGTTCCCATCGTACCGGCCACATAGGCAACAGGAGCGGCAAACCCGTGCGCGAGCACGATAGCCAGAAGCGCCGACAGTGCCGGAGGCACGAACACCGGCAACACGATGCCGCGGCCAGGAACCACCCTCGCCAGCGCCCGGGAAACAGCCGCCATCACGATAGTGGCGGCGCCGACCTGCCAGAGCGAGGGCATCAGAGTCATCAAGTACACAGACAGGCATACCGGTATGATCGCGCCTCCGACGTTGACCGCAACTCCCGTGTATTCCGCAGGCGGAGGAGCGAACAGGCCGCGCATCGTGCTCGGCACCGTATACGTGACGCGGCGCCTGGTCAACGGGATGTTGACGAGCGAGCCGATCAACATGGCCATGATCAGAGCCAGGGCGGAGGAGGGGGACAGCCCGAGCGCGCTGAAGGAGAAGCTGACCAGGTTGAGGAAGAACAGGGCCAGAACGAACGGGATCGACAGTAACAGCAGTATCGCCGCCAGGCAACCCAGGGGTGCAAATATCATCGGTATCTACTCCGCCATCTCGAAGTGGGACATGTCCAGCCCTGTAGGCACGTCAACTACCACCGGCATGCCCTGACAGTTCAATCGCAGCGCCTCTTCCAGGGCCGGTCGCAGTGTGGCCGCGCTCTCGACTTTGATGCCCGCGCAGCCTGATGCGCGTGCGATCCGCTCGAATTCCGGCTGCACTGCGAATGCCGTGGTATTCCATCCGAGTGTGTTCATCTGGTAATGCATCGGCCACCCAAGCGCCGAGTTGTTGAGCACAACCCAGGTGCAGCCGGCGCCATACTGTGCTGCCGTCGGCAACTCCTTCATGTACATCTGGAACGCCCCGTCCCCCGTGATGCAGACCACATTCTTTTCCGGAGCCTCCAGCTTGGCCGCGATAGCGCCAACCACGCCCATGCCCATGCACGTCTGTTCCGCCACGGTCACGCAGGCTGAGTCGTCTCCCACCGTGTAGTACGGGTAGAAGTACGACCACGCGTCCTGAGACCCGTTCTCATTGACCAGGATAGTGCCGTCGCCAAACACCTGGCTCACCTCGTGCACGACGAGCTTCGCCGGCACGGGATACTCATCGCCACGACATTCTCCGGCCACAGCCGCGACCAGTTCAGCTTTGCGGCTCCGAACGTCTGCGGAGAACGCCTTCCCCGTCCTCGTGCTTCCCTGCCGGCGACACTCCTCCAGCATCTGGGACACCACAAGAAAGACGTCACCCGCGATGGCCACGTCTGGAATCCAGTTGCGTCCAAGCTCCGACGCCGAAACATCGACCTGAATGAGCGCTGCCCCCGCCGGCAGGTCCTTCCAGCGATGGGTCTGGAAGGCCTCGTTGCGCGTCCCCAGTGTCAGCACTGCGTCGACGCTCTTGAGATAGTCTCTCGCCACGGCGTTCCGGTACATGCCGACACAGCCCAGCGCCAGAGGGTGTTTCTCGGAGATGATTCCTCGCCCCCCGGGGCTGGTCGCCAACGGGATATCAAGCGTCTCCACCAGCCGCCGAATCACGTCGGACGCACCGGATAGCATCGCGCCATTGCCCGCAATGACCACAGGCCGCCGTGCACGCAGCAGCACGTCCACGGCACGTCGCACGCGCTCCGGGTCTCCGGCCGGGCGTACCCGTTCCGCCGGCAGATACTTCGGCTCCTCGATATCGATGGGGAGGCCATGCGTTATGTCACCACCGACATCGTTCGGAACCTCAAGGAATACGGGACCGGGCTGATCGTTCAATGCCAGCGAGAACGCGCGCCGGACATACCATGAGAGCCTGCTGATATCGTGAATGCGTGCCGACCACTTGGTCACCGCCCGCATCATCCCGAGCTGGTCGCACTCCTGGAACTCGCCCATCCCTTCCGTTCGCTGATTCACCGAAGGACAGATAATCACAAGCGGGCTGCACCCGGACAGCGCCTCCAGAACACCGGGGATGAGATTGGCCACTCCCGGTCCGGTTGACGCACTGCACACGCCAGGCATGCCACTGAGCCGCGCGTAGGCCATTGCCATGAAAGGAGCGGAGCCCTCGTAGCGCACATTGATTCCGCGCAGTCCGGGAGCCTTCTCAGCATACAGTTGCAGCGGACTGTCGCCCACGCCGAAGGTGAACTCAACTCCCTGAGCCAGAACCATGCGTGCAATTGCTTCCCACGGATACATCGCCATCCTCCTGAAATGATTGAGGCCAGAGCCTCATGCCGGGAGACACAGCAGTCACGCGGATTCTCAACGGTCAGTTGCCATGTCTCGTCGATGGCAACTCCCCTCGTTACCAGTCCATCAGCAGCCTCGGATTCGCGCTGCAGGTTGACACAGGCGCGATTCTCATATGGGTGATAGCGCAACCAGCTCATCGTGTCCCGTCCGAGTGACGCCGCAGCCATAGAGCGGTCAGAAGATGACGACAGCTCGGTGCAAACGCCGGAACCATCGAGCATGAACTGTTCATGCGGCAGTGTGGATCCAGGCTTCGTTCCATTCACCGGTCCAGGCACTGGCTGCGCGTATGCTGCCATCGGTTGGTCCCTCGTCCGCGAATCCATCTCCCTCACACCAGTGCCGCGAGGCAACTATAGTGCCACATCTGACTCGGGGGCGGAAACGCTGCGCCGGCTCGAACAGCGCGGATTACGGCTCCGGCTCAATGCTGATAGTATAGAAGCCGCAGTCCCCGGGCTGCGGCAGATCACACGGAGGACTCCCTGATGACTCTACTGCGCAACAACAGCTTCATTCTGGCACTGGCGCTGCTGTTCGGCGTGACCCTCGGTGGTGGCGCTGAGTACACGCGCGGCGCGGTGACTCCGTTGCTCGCGTTCATTATGACCTTGTCGCTGGTCGGCGTGTCAGCCGACGTCTTCCGCGGAGGCATGAGGCTTGTTCGTCCCGCGCTGCTGGCGCTCGTGCTGAACTACGCCGTCCTGGGCGGCGTACTCATCCTGCTGGCCTTCAGCTTGCTGGACGACCCGAGTATCCGCGCAGGTTATGTACTGATTGCAGCCGTGCCCCCCGCCGTCGCGGTCATACCCTTCACATACCGCCTGGGAGGGGACATCGATTTCACTCTGCTCGGCTCGATAGCCGGGCATATCGCTGCATTCTTGCTCACGCCAGTCATCACTGTGCTGGCCCTGGGCGCCAGCCTGGTGCAGCCTCTCCAGTTGCTCACCGCTCTGCTGCAACTCATCGCGCTGCCTTTCGTGGTCTCACGTCTGCTGCGCCGCTCCAGACCCATTCGGACGTGGCTCGACGCACACCGCGGCACGGTCATCAACTGGGGCTTCTTCCTGGTCGTTTACACCATCATCGGCCTCAATACCGCCGCTTTTCGCTCCTTCTCCCGGGAATTGCCGCTCATTGCGCTCATCTCGTTCCTGGGAACCTTTGGCCTGGCGTACTTCGTCTTTGCGGTCTCACGAATGGCAGGCGCCTCCAGACCGTATCAGGTGAGCTACGCCGTGATGGCTGCGTGGAAGAACTACGGCCTCGCCGGCGCCATCGCGCTGCTCTACTTCGGAGAGATGGCTTCACTCCCGGCCGCGATTACCACCGCCTTCGCCATAGTGAACTTCATCGTCCTGAACAGCACGATCGCGGTGAAGAGAGGCACGGGATGACTGGTATCATTGCGCTTTGACAATGCGCACTACGCGCTGCAAGAGGAGGTATCGACTTGAAGAAGATCGCCAAGGGGCCACAGACATCCTTCTATCCGCTGCCAACACTCCTCGTCGGCGCCATGGTTGAGGGGAAGCCCAACTTCATGACGGCGGTATACGGCGGACTCGCCTGCGGCAAACCACCTATGCTCACAGTGGGCATCGTGCCATCACGATTCACGTGGCGCGGCATTGAGCTGGGCGGGGCGTTCTCCGTCAACATCCCATCGGCCGCACAGGCGAAACAGGTGGATTTCTGTGGCATCGAGTCAGGTTCGAAGACCGACAAGGCTCAACGCTGCGGGTTCACCGTGTTCTATGGCGATCTGAAGACGGCTCCCATGATAGAGGAATGCCCCGTCAACATCGAATGCACGGCAGCGCACCTCATCGAACTCGGTATGCACACGCTGGTGATCGCCGACATCAAACAGACGCATGCGTCCGAGGACTGTTTCGTCGACGACGTGCTGGACCCCTTGCGAGTCGATCCGCTCGTCTTCCTGACTGCGCCCGCGCGCAAGTACGTCCGCATCGGTGAGGTCATCGGTCCTGCGTTCAGCATTGGCAAGGAGTTGCAGTAACGGGACAGGCTTCGCCGCCTGTCGCAAAGGTGCACGTCACAGTCGGCAGCCGGTGACGGTCAACGCCGGACAGCAAGTGCCAGAGACAGATCAACGCGACGTTCCGAGCAGCCACGCCATGCAGCATTGCGCCGGCGCCGCCTCACATGCCGGCAAGTTGAAGTCCGCAAGGTCGCTAACCACTCACCCCAACCCTTCAAAGGACGAGGGAATGAGCTCCGTGAGCTCGGGGTGGATGTGCACCCCCCGCGCAATCTCATCCACGTGGCCGCCGGACTGCATCGCGTTGACGACCTCCTGCACCAGTATGGGGGCGTAAGGGCCGATGATGTGGAAACCCACTATCCGCTCCGTCCCATTCTCCACCACGGCCTTGGTGAAGCCGGTTTCGTCAGCCATTGCCTCTCCCTTGGCAACCGAACTGTACGGTGTCAGCAGCGCGGTGACATCCAGTCCACCATCCCGCGCCTGGCTTTCAGTGAGTCCCACTGACGCAATCTGGGGCCAGGAGTACACCGCGTGCGGCAGCGCATGGTAGTCCATCTCGATGTCTGCCTCGTTCAGCCCATTTGCAGCCGCCACCGCCGCCTGAACGTTGGCTGCATGCCGGAACATCGCCCTGCCATTGATATCGCCGACGGCATAGACGCCCGGCTGATTGGTGCGGAGATGGGCATCCACCTCGATGAACCCGCGCCGGTCCAATGCCAGTCCTGCCTTCTCCGCCCCGATCACATCCGAATTCGCTGTCCGGCCCACCGCGACAAGCAGGCTCTCCGCCTCGAAAGCAGTCGGCTTGCCACCATCGTTCATCCGGGCTACCACGCGTATGCGTCTGCCCCGGGGCGCCACCGACTCCACGGTAGCGCCGGTCAGTACGCGGGCGCGTCTTGATAGCTCTTCCTGCAGCGCGGATGAGATTTCGGGCTCTTCCGACGTCACCAGGCGGTCCGCCATCTCGAGCACCGTTACACGGGTCCCCATTGCGGCCAGGAAATGGCAGAACTCCACCGCGATGTATCCCCCACCGATAATGATGAGGCTCTCGGGCAGTTCGGTCAGCTCCAACAGCGATTCGTTGGTGAGATACTCAACCTTGTCCAGTCCGGGGATAGGGGGAATAGAGGGCCGCGCACCGGCCGCGACGAACACGAGCGGCGCAGAGATCTCGATGCGGCCGACACGGATCACACCAGGACCAACGAACCTTCCGGTTCCACGCAAGTAATCCACGCCATCCCAGTCAGCAATCGAATGACGCAGATGCCGTTGAGATTGCGCTCTGCTCCTGCGCATACGGCGCATGATACGAGGTATGTCGATATGCTCGACTTCAGCCTTCACGCCAAGCCGGCGGGCTCGCTCCAGCTCAGCGATGCAGTCGGCCGCGGCGATAAGCATCTTCGAGGGAATGCAGCCGACATTCACACAGGTCCCGCCAAGAGCGCCCGGTTCGATGAGCGCAACCCGCCTCCCCTGCTCTCCCGCTTGCCGCGCAATATCCAGTCCGCAACCTGATCCGAGAACCGCCACGTCGTATTGCCGCATCAAACACCCCCCGTCAGCACATGATCATCAGGCTGACGTGTACTGTCCGCCATGCTATCACCACAGGCCTCCAACCGGAAGCGCCTCACACAGACGAGTCCACCGCACTGCGGCTGTGTGTCATGCTGCGTTTACACATTAGCGCCTTGCTGCTTTGCTGCCATGCCTCTCCGCCTGCCAGTCCCACCACCAGACGACTGCTCTTTCCGCAGCATTCTGTTGCATCACAGCCCACGAAAGCCTTCAGGGCGCAACATCGAAGGGTCACGCTTCGCCAGCACTCCGTCTATCTGGCTCAACATCTTCTCGCGATCAGCAGGTAGCGTGCCCCGCACCGTCAGGTAGTTGGACGCATGCATAGAGCTGAAGAAGCAGGATGTCACATCAAGGTTGGCGATGATGGTGCGCAGCTCCTGTAGCGACTGGAATGGAGATATGAGTTCGAACTGCCGCGATTCGATGCTCGAATGCAGCGGAGTACCGGGCACAACCGTCAGCGTCAGGGCGGCGCCAAACTCCGGATCCATTGCGGAGAGTACCCGCGCGGTGCCCAGCGCATGTTGCTCACTCAGTGCCACACCCCCCAATCCCAGTATCACCATTACGGACAACTGCAGCCCGGCCTCCCTGGTCTTACGTGCGGCCTCGATCATCTCTGCGGTTGTCGAGTTCTTGCCAACCAGCCTCAGAATCTCGTCATCCCCGCTCTCGAGACCTATGTACAGTATCGTCAGCTTCCGATCCCGCAACTGCTTCAGTTCTTCAACGGTCCGACGCAGTATGTCCTGCGCCGTCGCGTACACTGCGATGCGTTCAAGCCCGGGGAAACGCTCGTTCAGGTAGTCGAGCGCCTCCAGCAACTTGGGAAACGGGTACACCAGGGCATCACCATCCTGCAGAAACACCCGGCGCCCGTCCCATTGCGATGCCAGTTGATACACCACCGGCGATACGCCGGGTGCGGCGGCACCCCTCGTCTTGAACAGCTTCAGCGCGTCGATCTCCTTCTTAACCTCATCCAGTTCTCGCATCTGCAGCTTCGACCCATAGTAGTAGCAGAAGATGCAGGTGTTGTTGGAGCAACCGCTGGTAAGCGGGAGGTAGTAGCTCATCCACTCACTCGGCGGCCGGAATATGCGTGGTCTTTCAAACTTCGCCAAACGTGCGTTCCCCCCTTGTGGCTGATGTCAGGATATCGACGCCAAACGTCTCCAGAGCCCTTGCCAGATGCGCCAGCGGCAGGCCCACCACATTTGAGAAGTCGCCCTCAATCCGGTCTATGATGGCGGCCCCCAACCCCTGTATCTCGTAGGACCCTGACTTGCCCATCGGCTCTCCTGAAGCCGCATACGCGTGTATCTGACACTGGGTCAACTCCCGCAAATGAACCCGCGTGATCTCTACGGCACAGTATGTTGCCCGTGTGCTGCAATCCACGATTGCCAGGCCGGTGACCAGGCGATGCCACCGACCCACCAGGCGCGCCAGCATACGTTCGGCATCTAGCTGCGACTCTGGCTTGCCCAGTATCTCGCCATCAAGATCGATGACGGTGTCGGCGCCAATCACTACCGCGTCCCGGTGCCTCGCCGCCACATCCCGTGCCTTGCGCATGGCAAGCGTTCGGGCATGCTCCTCCGGATCCGCGACCTCGGTTGCCTCACCACACGAGCTGGCCTCAATCAGGAACGGCACACCGGTGCGGCGCAACAGTCCCGCCCTGCCTGCCGACGCCGAGGCCAAGACAAGCGTTCTCATCCGTCGACTGAACG
>CAYNXN010000025.1:0-13518 GCA_964401175.1 uncultured Dehalococcoidales bacterium
CATGGTATGGTCAGCCCTGTCCCTGCGGCTGACGCAATCCGAGTATCTGGCGTGCCTCGGTTGGAGAAGCGATCTCGATGCTAAGCTCTCGCGCGATTCGGGCAATCTTGGTCACCTGCTCAGCACTGGTCTTTGCAGGCACTCCCTTCTCCAGCCAGAGACTGTCCTCCATCCCTACGCGGACATTACCCCCAAGCACAAGTCCTGCAGTGCAAAGGGGCATCTGGAATCGACCTGCGGCGCAGACTGACCAGACGAAGTCCTGTCCGAATGTGCGCCGTGCTGTCTCGAGCAGAAACAGGAGGTTCTCGACCGACGCTGGCAGAGCCCCCATGATGCCGAGCACGAACTGCATGTAGACAGGCTTCTGCAGCAGACCACGGTTTACGAGATAGGCCAGGTTGTTGATCATCCCGCTGTCATACACCTCGGCCTCGGGCTTTGTTCCATACTGCGCGAAGACGCGAGGGAACTCCTCCAGGGACTTGAACGTGTTCATGAAGACGAAGTCCTTGGTCATCTCGAGATAGGGCAGCTCCCAGTCGTACTTCCATTCCTTGATGTTCATGCGTCCGGGAATGTCGAACAGCCCGAAGTTGATGGAGCCCGCGTTGAACGAGCCCAGCTCCGGCATGTGCGCCGGTACCACCTTGAGGCGCTCCTGCGGCGTCATGCCGAGGCCGGCGCCGGTGGTGGCGCAGACGACCACGTCACAACGACTACGAATAAGCTCGAGTATCTCCCCGAAGACATTCATGTCTGAGCTTGGCTGTCCAGTCTTGGGGTCGCGGGCATGGATGTGTACCACTGCCGCCCCTGCCTCCCATGCGCCCACCGCGTGATCAGCTATCTGCTGTGGCGTGATGGGCAGGTATGGACTCATCGAGGGAGTGTGTATCGCTCCGGTAATTGCTGCGGTGATTATCGTCTTGGCCATGAGAACGCTCCTTTCGCTGCTTGTATCGCTTCGTTCGTCGGCGGGTAGTTGGCTCGCACCATGTGAGTCTCACGCAGAGCATGCGCAGTCTCGGATTCTCCGACACGCGCTCGACCTCGACCAGACGAGAGGCGCGGTTGTCTCGACATCTCTGCGCAGCATCACCGGCTCGTCTGTATGGTCGCATCCAGAGTCTCATCAACGGGCTTGCTGCGGACGGCAGGTCCAGTGAATACGGCTCGCCCGTCGTATGCGACCAGTCACAGGATACTAGAGAAGCAAGGCAGCAATGTCAATTGTCAGCTCGGAGGCGGTTTGCGACCGCGTCTTCAGATGTTGTCCGATTGTGTGCAGGGCTGTTTGGTCGCGCCGAAGACTCCGATGAACACAGGGACTGCCTTTGGAGGAAGCTGAGCCTGTTCAACGGTGATTCAGATGCAACAGAAGGCTTCTCCTTCCGCCCTGACTTGGTCCTTCCCAGACCGCCGCGTCGTCCTGCTATCCAAGGCGGAAGGAGGAGTCACTTCTGACGTATCGAGGTATCTTAGATTGTACCCATTAGCTCGGGCCAGATCTGCTCGATGTAGGGCTTCAACTCATGCACGCTGTCCTCGACTGCTCCAATTGCGGCACTGATTTCGCGTTCGCTCATGGGAGCGGAAATGCAGAACATGCCGCGCTCGGGTGTCAGGATGCCGCGATTGGTCAACAACAGATGGAACAGATGGAGGATGTGCCTGTTCGTCGTGTCACGCGCAGTGTAGCCATCTACCACAGGCTCCGGTCCGAAGTGCAGGTTGCACAAAGAACCCTTGCCCGTCACCTGCCCCTTGATACCTGCCTCGCGGAAGACTCCACGTATGCCATTCATGAGAGAGTCCCCGAGCATGTTGATGCGCGCAATCAGCTCTGGAGTCATCTGTTCAAGAGCTGCAACGCCAGCCGCCGCTGTGACTGGGTTTGCATTGAGCGTGCCTGCATGATGCAGCCTCTGTGTCTGTGGAGCGAACTGCTGCATGATGTCGCGACGTCCACCAAATGCGGCCCCCGGTGTGCCTCCCGCCATTGTCTTGCCAAGGGTCGTCAAATCAGGCTTGATGCCCTCGAGACGCTGCAGCCCGCCGTAGTCCAGTCTGAATGAGATGATTTCATCCAGTATGAAGACGATGTTGTGCTCGGCACTCACCTTGCTGGCGAATCTCAGATAGTCGTCCTTCGCCGGAATCATGCCGGCGGAGCCCATCAATCCCTCCAGCACCAGAGCAGCCACTTGCCCCTCGTTTTCCAGGATGGCTTTCTCCAACGCCTCCTTATCGTTGTAGGGAACGATGATGGTGTCCTGCATCAGTGACTTTGGGAGACCGTTCGCATCGGGTGGGAAGACTACGGCATCATAGCAGCCGTGGTATCCCGCGTACTCCATGATGACCTTGTCCTTGCCCGTCCAACCGCGGGCCGCTCGTATCGCCATCATGACCGCCTCGCTACCGGTGTTGGTGAAGCGGACCTGGTCAAGTGATTCCAATCTGGCGCACAGCATCTTGGCCCATTGGACGACGATCTCTTTGAATGCGCCCAGCGCTGTGGTGCCCTGGTCCAGTTGACCCTTGATTGCGGCCTTGATGCCAGGGTTGCCGTGACCGAGCATCATCACTGTGTAGCAGTTGTGGAAGTCAATGTACTCATTGCCATCAACATCTCTGAGACGACAACCGTCGGCGGTGTCAACCCACACGGGGTATGGGAAGAAGAAGATTGAGCGGCGAGTATCGCCGCCCGGCATGTACTTGCCTGCCTCCTCGGCAATCATTCTGGAACGTCTCGTACGTTTGTGATAGTCCTCTTCAATCCTGGCGGTGATCTGCGCAAGCGCTTCTTCTTTTGTGCTCATCTCCATTTCCTCCCTCAAGACATAGTCAGGCAACACTGCTAATGAGAGACCTGCCCGTGTGATCCGATGACTGACATCGCTGCCGCGGGAAACGGTCCCTCCGGTGCCAGCCACAGAAACACACGAATTCAGTCAGTGTCATTCTGGTCATCAGCGTTCTCGAATTTCTTGATCCGCTCATGTGCCGATATTGCGTGCCCCGGCATGCCTTCCAACTCACACATTCGCTCGGTCACTCTGGCAATCTGTGCACTTGCAGGCCGGGTGGTGTGTTGGTAGCTACACACTTTGAGGAACATGCCAACCCAGAGGCCTCCTGTGTAACGGGCTCCCCTGCCTGTCGGCAGGATGTGATTTGTCCCGATCGCCTTGTCTCCATAGGCGACCGTGGTTTCCTCTCCCACGAACATGGACCCGTAGTTCCTGAGATTGGCAAAGTAGTACTCCTTGTCCTGGACGTGCAATTCAATGTGTTCAGGGGCATACGAATCCGCAAATTCGATTGCCTCGTCCGGATTATCGGCTATCACAATGATACCGTTATCTCTCCAGGAGACGGCGGCTACTTCGCGCGTTGGAAGGTCAACGAGTTGTTTCCCAATCTGATCCGCAACTGCCTCGGCGACAGTCTTGCTCGTTGTGACGAGACACAGACCGGCTTCGGTATCGTGTTCTGCCTGACCGAGCAGGTCACAGGCAATCAAGTGCGGATCAGCTGCTTCATCGGCAACAATCACGAGCTCCGAAGGTCCGGCGATAAGGTCGATGCCGCAAAGTCCATAGAGTTGTCGCTTGGCCTCAATGATGTAGGCGCCACCAGGACCAACCAGCATGTCCACTGGCGGTATGCCGCCGACGCCATACGCCATCATTGCGAGAGCTTCAACTCCCGAGACGCACAGAATGCGGTGGGCTCCCGAGGTATGCATGGAGTAAATCACCGCTGGATTCCATCCGCCACCCTTCTTTGGCGGAGTCGCAGCCACTATGTTCTCAACACCTGCAACGCGGGCAGTAACTATGCTCATATACGCCGAAGCGACCAGAGGGTATCGACCACCCGGGACGTAGCAGCCCACGTTCTGGACGGGTATCATCTTGTGTCCAAGTGTCACTCCCGGAAGCGTCTCCACCTCGACATCCCGAAGTGAGTCTCTCTGACACTTGGCGAACTTGCGAACCTGTTCTTGACAGAACTGGATATCCTCTTTGACACTCAATGGTACTTGCCTACAAGCAGCCTCGATATCGTCGGGAGCAAGCTCAAAACTTGCAGGTTGCCACCCGTCCCGTGAGCGCCTTCGCACGGCGGCAAGACCGTTCACCCTGACATCCTCGAGTACCTCACTAACCGTGGTCGCCACGTCTTGATTCTGCGAGAACAGGTGATGTCCCCCTTGCTTGAAAGTGATCACCTTCTACCCCCTTCGTCTGGAGCAAGCTACCGTTCCGCATTCCCAATTTGCAGATGGGGCGCACGCGATCCCTGGGACAGTACAGAGACACGAGTGATGTGGTGTGCCACAGTCTTCCTGGGCTCTTGTACGGCGTTGCTGCAGGTGACAAACCGCTCCGGACGATCTGAATCGTTCACCGCCGACGACGCCCAGGGGCCAGTATTCTGCGTCTCGCCTCTTGATGTGGAGCCGCCAAGTACTGTTGATCGACCAGCCCCACACCACGTCGAGATCATCCTGAGACATTCCTTCGGCTCTTGGTCCAGTCAAGGGCGGCTCGTATCCGGCAGGTCTGCGCTGGCGCACCACTGACAGCGACGCGTGCCGGTGGCCTATCCCGGCACGCCGCCGCCTCAGTTGCCCAATCTGATGTCCCTTATGGAACACCTCAACAGCTACCTCATCTCAGCTCGTCTCTCATTTCCGTGAGGATGCAGCGACTCGCTCTTGCCGTACGCTTCTTTCTGCTCCATTCGACACCACCTGTGTCACGAATCTGTAGGTCCGTCCATCACGGGGCCATCATGGTGACTGCCCACTCACTTGAGCCCAAAAATCTCATTGGGAAGCCACAAGGCTAGCTGTGGGAAGAACAGAACCAGCATGAGGACAACAAACTGAAGTGGCAGGAAGGGCAGGATAGAGCGGTAGATATCTACCAGCGATACTCCCGGGGGGGCGATGCCTCTCATATAGAACAGCGTGAAGCCAAAGGGAGGGGTAAGGTAGCCCAGTTGCATGTTGATGGTGAAGAGGACGCCAAACCATACCGGGTCGAAACCAAGAGCTACGAGTATTGGCATGTAAATCGGGACGGTCAGGAAGAGGATGGAAATCTCATCCAGAAAGCAGCCCAATACTACGTAGCTTAGCTGCATGATGAGGACGATGTAGATTGGAGCTACGTCGAGTCCGAGGATAGCGTCTCTGATCACGGCTGGGCCTCCCGTGGAGGTGAAGACACTGGAAAAACAGCTGGCCCCGAAGAGGATCCACATGACCATACCCGTGATTGAAGCTGTACGCATTGCTGCATCCCGTAGCACAGGCCAATTCAGCTTCCTGTGGATAGCAGCGCAGATGATGGCACCCAGGGCACCGACTGCAGCCGCCTCCGTCGGAGCAGCAATGCCGCCGAAGATGGAACCCAATACTGACCCAATCAGAAGAATGGGTAGAATCAATCCTCGGCTCAACTTGAGTTTCTCTCGAAAGGGAAGCTGCTCTTCCTTGGGCAGTGGTGGACCAAGCTGGGGGCTGAAATGACACCGGAGACCAATATAGCTCATGTAGGCGACTGTCAGCATGAGACCCGGAATGATGCCGCCGGCAAAGAGCCTGCCAACAGACGTCTGAGTCAACATGCCATAGACGATGAAAACAGTGCTTGGAGGAATGAGAATTCCAAGAGCGCCTCCAGCGAGAATGGGGCCAATGGCGATGGTCTTGTTGTAACCCATGCGGAGCATGATGGGTAGGGCGATTATCCCCATGGTGACCACACCTGCCGTGCTTACGCCGGACATAGCCGCGATGACAGTGCAGACGAGCACGACGGCCATGGCCACGCCGCCGGGCAGGTTGCCGGTCCACTGATGCAGTGCAGCAAAGAGATCTTCGGCAACACCGGACCTTTCCAGAACGGTAGACATGACTACGAATAGCGGCAGGGCAATCAGCACCAGGTTGGTCATGGGGCCGTAGACAGATCTGATGACCAGGTCATAGATACCCGGCCCCATATAGACATATCCAGAGAGAATGGCAGCACCGCCCAGGGTGAACGCCATTGGCAAGCCCGCAAGCAACCCGGCAAAGAGTCCACCGATTAGGACTGTAATGGGAATTACCCAGTGCTCCATTACTGCAGCTCCTTCCCTGTAAATGCCATAGTGAGTGACCTTGCCCAGTTGGTCAGCGTTTGGAGAATGCACAAAGCAGCCGACAGAGGTATCGTCGCCCTGAGTGGCCACAATAAGGGTTTGAAAGGTATGGCATGAGGGACCTCGCCTATTCTATAGGAATCGAGTGCTGACAGTGTCCCACGCCAGAGCATGAGGCCAAGGAAGATGAGAATGACAAGAGTGGTGATTGAATCGAGAATCGCCCGTGTCCTTCTGGGGAAACGGTCATAGATTGCGTCCATCTTGATGTGCTGCCCGTAGCGAAGGCAGTAAGCCCCCATCAGCACAGAATAGGCACCAAACAGTTGCTGGCTTGTATGGTGAGCCCATATCGTGGGGGCAGAGAAGACATACCGCGCCACCACTTCATAACAGAGAATGGCAATCATGAGCCAGATAGCATGCTTGACAACTTCTCCGCTCCAGTGACTGATACCCTCAACGGTTCTGAACAATCTGCGCATTCTTCTCCCCTGTTGTAGGAGCAACACGTTGTAACTCCTGTGCTGCTCTTAGCGAGATGTATCGTGATTGTATCTCTGGCCCAAGAACGACGTTTCGGGAAAGGGCTGTCAACCGGGCATGTGTCTTGCCAGGTTGACAGCCCACATGGTGACAGCTACTCTGCCGCTCAAGCGCGATGGTAGCGTGTTGCCTAATCATAACCCGCGAATTGGCGGTATGCCGCGATAATACTCAGTAGCTCGGCAGTGCGCGGGTCTTTCGCTGCTATCTCCTCAGCCCATTTCAACTGCACCCTCAAGTATTCCTCAGTATCCTCGTCACTCCATGTCACTGGAGTAACACCATAATCAATGACTGCCTCCCATGCCACGAGGATAGCCATCTCGGCTTCCCACTGGCACCTTGAATCGGCGGCGGCGGCAGCCACGATGACCATCTCCTTCAGGTCGGCAGGCAGTTCGTT
The DNA here is from genome assembly GCA_964401175.1 of uncultured Dehalococcoidales bacterium. Lineage (GTDB taxonomy): Bacteria > Chloroflexota > Dehalococcoidia > GIF9 > AB-539-J10 > SKVJ01. Next base: position 7,118 of record CAYNXN010000025.1, read on the forward strand.
CCAGACATCACGGTTGACAAGGAAGGGCTCGCAATGAAGAACCATCATGGAAGGCGACCTCAGCCAGTAGTCGGTGACCTCATGGAAGGCCGACGCGTAGTCGTCCGCCGCATTACCCATGGTGAAACCATCGAAGACCCCCGTTGCCAGTGCCGTATAGGTCTCAGACGCAGGAATCCATGTCGTGGATGCACCAAAAGCGGTGAGAGGAGCGGCTATGGCCGCATCACCGACTCTGAGCTTCTGACCTTTGATATCCGCCAGGCTATCGATGGGTTTGTTTGAGGCAAAGACTATGTCCTGCGGACCAATGAGCTCACCTACGACCACGACATTGAACAACTCCTCATAGGCATCCCACACCATACGTTGTGCTCTGCCGCCATCGAAATGCTGAAAGGCCTTGACGTACTCCCGGTAATTCGGCAGGCCGACACCTGCACCGTAGACATCAGTGACGGGGATCTTGCCCGCGTAGTAGGTGCCTGCGGGCGCCATTATTGGGGTCAAGCCGCCACTCACGGCTTCAGCCTGTTCGTCGACAGGGCAGATTGCACCGGGCGCGCTGGGAGTCACTTCGAAGCTTCCAGCACTCATCGCCTCAAGATAGTCACCGAAGTGACCGAGTGCATCCCACAATGGCCCCGTTCCGATCCATGTGGCTGGGGCCCAGCGATACACGGTGGTTGGTCCAGTCGGTGACGTGGGCGTGCCACCTGTTGGCGAAGCAGGAGCCGCACAGCCGAATAGACTGACAACTAGTAGCAGTACCACTGGCACAATCAACAGTGTCTTCCTCATCTCGCGTACCTCCTCTACGTTCCTACATCTCTGGGCCTGATTGAGACTCTCATGCTGTCAAATACCTGTCTCCCCCTTTCAGCCTCAATTTCGACTGCTAAGACAGATACTCCGTCAGTCAGGCAAGTGCCAGTCACCAAGGGAAGAACCCGGGACTCAATCCTGGTCCTGTCCCTGTGCTGCGCCACGAATGCGGACTGCCTCGCGCCAGGCGTTCCGTCCCTGACCCCGACGCACATCCACAACTTCGGGCATCGGACGCCGAATCTATTCCGTTGGACCGCCGCGACGCATTCAAGTTCTGACTATGGCCACAGCCTGTTTGAGTTGTCAATACCTTTGGGAGCACGTCTCCGCAATGCTCGTTTTCAGTCAAACCGAACGGAGACAAAGCCGGCAGACGGGGAACGACGATTGGCGGATGGCATCGATACTTCTTTCACTTGTGCTTTTCTGCGGCTGCTCCGTCACCGGTCCGGTACGGCGCACCAACCGAACCGAGACACGTACGAGTCAGGTGTCAATCACCTGTGTGTTGTGAGGCATCGGTCGCGGGGAGGCTCGCGGCTGAGGAGACTAGAGGAAACGCTTCTCAATACGCTCCGCCACATCTTCCACAGTATCGTAAACCAGAGCGAGTTCCGCGTCTGTGATAGTCAGTGGCAGATACAGGTGGATGATGTTCGTATAGTAGCTGTACAGGCAGTTCAGTAGCACACCGTGTTCGTGACCGACAGCACTCACAAACGAAGAAACCGCTTTCGGGTCCGGAAATGGGCGCTTTGACTCCTTGTCCATGACGAACTCGATGCCTTGCAGTACGCCGGTGGCTCTGACATCACCAATGACCTGGGATTGTGTTGCCAGCGTGGAAAAACGTGACATCATGAACTTCTCGACGTGTCGCGCCCGCGCCAGCAGGTCATGCTGCTCCACATAGGCTATGCCTGCAAGTCCTGCGGCCGCCAGGTATCCTAAGCCAGCAAATGTGATTGGGTGGTGCAGGTTGCGACTCTCGAGCAATACCTCGCCAATTGGCTCCGTGACGTGCGTGATGGAGAGTCCGCCGCAGCCCGCAGTGATGGATTTGCCGACGGACATGATGTCTGGCACGAATCCATGTTTCTCGGACTCGAACCACGCCCCCGTCTTGGCTACTCCGGTGAGCACCTCGTCGACAATGAGCAGGACTTCGTACCTGGTGCAGATGTCTCTGATCATCTGCATGTACCCCGGTGGTGGAGTGACCACGCCTAGACCAGTGTTTGTGTTCTCGGTTATGACGCAGGCTACCGTCTGCGGGTCTTCGAACTGGATGACCCTTTCCAGCTCACGGGCACAGAGGAGACGACATCGCGGAAGGCTCGCCTCATAGGGGCACCGGTAGCAGTAGGGCGAATTGAATGCGACAAAGCCACCCATGAGTGGTTCGTACTGAGCACGTCTGTACTTCAATCCACTGGCGCTGCACATTGCCAGACTCGAGCCGTGGAAGTCGCCGGGAACACGATGCAGTGTCTTGAACTTGCCGCCCTTGCCGAGCAGTTTCCAGTACTGACGGGCTGCCTTGATTCCGCCCTCTATCGCGTCCGAACCTGTCACACCGAAGAGGCTATACTTGAGATTCCCGGGTGTGAGAGAGGCCAGCTTCTCAGCCAGCCGCAGCACGGGCGGCGTGGGCACAAATAGCGGTGTGGTTGACGGCACTCGGCCCATCTCTGCCACGAGCGCGTCGATTACCTCACGCCGACCGAAGCCGAGATAGGAGGCAGAAGCCGTCATCTCGGTGTCCAGGAACCGGTTTCCGAATACATCAATGCCGTAGTGACCATCTACTGACGCGACTATGGAACCTGGCATCTCGTAGAACTCCGGCCCACGGCCGAAGCCTGACAGGTAGTAATTCCTGGCGATGTCCACCAGGCTCTGGGCCTCATGATGTGCCATGCTTCCTCCGCGAGTGCGAACGTGCTCTCGACAGCACAGGACGTCCCCCGATTGCACGAAGTGGCTATTCGACAGTTACCTATGTCCAGTGTTGGCTGCAAGGTAGTATCGTGAACCCGGAAAGTCAATAGTGCAGCCTCGCTGTTGGCAACTTATTGTCGAGCGAATGAACGGAAGAAGGCTTCTGTCGATACTGCTCGATGAGGTTGAACTCTGTCCCTTCTCGTCTGTCGTGAGCGAACATGGAATCCACGTCATCACTCTGCTTCGCACCGCTACTAACGGTGGAGGCCATCGCGTCTGGCGAGCCTCGTGCCTGACAGGCTGTAGTCGAGGGTTCTGTGCCCGCTAGCTTCACATCAGGCTCGCCAAATGGTGGCCGGGCGTGGCTCCCGGCCCCGGTCTTTGGCGATTGCCGGGTGCTACAATCGTGCCAACGCAGCGCGGGAGGTGTCTATGGACCAGCTACGGGTGAATGCGGAACGACTCTGGGACACGGTGACGGAGACTGCCCGGTTCGGCGGTACTTCCGCTGGTGGAGTAACCCGGCTGACCCTGAGTGACGAGGACCGGCAGGTGCGCGATTGGTTCGTGGCGCAGTGCACGGCGCTGGGATGTACCATCGCAGTTGATGAGGTCGGCAACGTCTTCGCGCGGAAGCCGGGACGAGACAACCACCTCGACCCCATCGCCTTCGGCAGCCATCTGGATACGCAGCCGTCCGGCGGAAAGTTCGACGGCATCGCCGGGGTCCTCTCCGGCCTTGAGGTCCTGCGCACCGTGCACGACAACAACCTCATCACCAACCGGCCGCTGGAGTTGATCGACTGGACCAATGAGGAGGGCTCCCGCTTCGCGCCAACCATGATCGCCTCCGGCACGTTCGCCGGCATCTACACCACGGAATACGCCCACGGCCTGAAGGACCGCCAGGGCAGCACCTTCCGCGGTGAGTTGGAGCGCATCGGCTACCTCGGTCGCCTCCGCGCGGGAGACCACCGGCTCGCCGCTTACTTCGAACTGCACATCGAGCAGGGGCCTATTCTTGACCATGAGGGCGTGACCATCGGTGTGGTCACCGGCGCTCAGGGACAACGCTGGTACGATGTAGAGGTGCGTGGAAGAAGCAGCCACGCCGGCAGCACGCCGATGCCGGTGCGGCGCGATGCGTTGCTGGCGGCAGCACGCATCACTGAAGGCGTTAACCGGATCGCTCTGGGGCACGCTCCAGCCGGCATGGGCACCGTTGGGCTGGCTGAAGTCAGCCCCAACTCGCGCAACGTCATACCGGGACATGTCTTCTTCACGGTGGATCTGCGCCACCCCGATGGCGATGTGTTGGCCGCGATGCACCGCGAATATGAGGAATTGGTGGCTCAGACGGCGCGCGCGACCAACACTGAGATCGAGTCGGAGTGCGTTCTCGACCTCAGCCCCACGCGTTTCAACGAGCGCTGTGTGGCCATAGTGCGGAGCACTGCCGAGAAGCTGAGCTACAGCCACATGGACATCGTCTCCGGTCCGGGCCACGATGCGGTGAACGTATCGCGTGTGGCGCCCGTGGGGATGGTATTCATACCATGCGTCGATGGCATCAGTCACAACGAAGCCGAGGCTACTGCGCCAGCGGACCTCGCTGCGGGCGCCAACGTACTGCTGCACGCGGTGTTGGAGTACGACCGCGCGGGTGGCGGTGGCCGGAGTTGAAGCGAAGATGAACGCCGTTCGCCTTACGGTCTCATTGCTCTGCGCCGTGATGATGGCGCTGGCGCTCACGTTGTTGGGCGTTGCCATCAGCATCTCACGCACTGCTCTGGATTCCGATTTCGTCATCGGCCAGTTGACTGACGTGCCGGTTGAGGACTTCTTTGCGGCGGAGGCGAGAAAGCAGGTGCCTGCAGGCGGCGAGTTCCTCTTCCCGCTGATTGATCAGGCGGCGAAGGACCTGGAGCCCTGGGCCAGGGACCAGACGGCAGCAGTGGTTCGGGCAGCGGAGGAGTACCTGCACGGTGACGACGCGTTCAGCGCAACCATCTCCTTCGTGGAAGCCAAGGACTACCTTGAGACACATCTCCTCGACGCACTGGTGCAGGCGGGACTCCCGGTCGACCGCGTTCCGGAGGGCCAGCTGAGGTCCCTGATCGCTCAGATAATGGCCCAGGTGGATGCGATCATTCCAGACAGGTTTGAGATCACCGAGGCATTTCTGGACACGGACACGCTCTCGTCGCTGCGAACTGCTCGCACTTGGGCCGGATATGTTGATGCCAGCCTGTGGCTGCTGCCGTTGTTGGCGTTGTTGCTGCTGCTGGCTATAGCCTGGACGCAGGAATGGCGTGTCCGAGGTGTTGCCCGGTTCGTTGGCCTGGCCACGGTGCTTGCCGCCATCGGCACCGTCGTGGCGCGCTCGGTGGCGCTGGCCCGTCTGCCCAGCCTCGTTCCGTCCTCTGTACCTCCGCAACTGAGTGTGATCGTGCCCGACGTCATCGAGCAGTGCACCGGTCCGATGCTGCCCTATGCGCTCATGGTTGCACTGCTCGGCATCGGACTCCTGCTGCTCTCGTTTCTGCTGAAGCCCGTAACGCGCCCATAACGACGGATGGCCAGCGCATGGAGCGGACCGATGGGCCCGCAGAATTCCATTTCGTGCCGGGTAGCGGCGCGCCTGAGCGTCTTCGCAGAGCACTCGATTCGGGCACGGCTCTGACAGTGGCACCGTGTCGACGGGAGGACCCATACCGAGTATTTGACGGACAATTTGGGGCCTCCCCGCCGCCATTCGTGGATGACTATTGACAGGCGCGTATGTGTGAGTGAATACTTGCGCGCCATGGGATTGAGGGAGTCTCTTGGCTTAGGGAGGTACAAACATGAGTAGTCCCGTAGACTATCCAACCAGTCTGACGATCGATGTCTTCGATGCCGTCCGAGACAAGGTAACCACATTCTTCCGTCCGTTTGTCGCGGTTCCCATCCTCATCATCATGGGGTTGCTCGGCGGCGCATCCTTCAGCTGGGAGAAATCGCCGTGGAACGTCGATTTCCCTGTGGCCGGTCTGGTGGTACTGCCTACCATACTAATGCTGCTCTTCCAGCAGAAGTACCCGCGCTGGTGGTTCGACTGGAATCTGGCCATGACCCGGTTCTTCATGCGCATCGCGTCCTACATGATGCTGCTGCGGGATGAGTATCCGTCCACGGATGACGAACAGGCCGTGCACCTTGACATACCGTATCCGGATGCCGCCACGCTCAGCCGCGGTCTGCCGCTGGTGAAGTGGTTCCTGGCCATCCCGCACCTCATCGTGCTGGGTTTTCTCTCCATCGCGGTGTGGGTCTGTGTGGTCATCGCCTGGTTCGCGATACTCTTCACGGGCACGTACCCGGAGTCGCTACGGGAGTTTGTGGTCGGCTACCTGCGCTGGGACATCCGTGTAGCCGCGTACGCGTTCTTGCTCACCACGGACAAGTACCCGCCGTTCACGCTGGATTAGATCGCAGCATCGAAGCGCGCCCGTCGCCAACGCGAGGGCCACGGGCGCGCTGCCCTTCTACTCAGCCAGGCTACGCGTACCAATCCGGGTGTTCGGTCAACTCCGCCTTGAAGTCAAGCAGTACCGACTCGATGTCGGAATACCGCGGAGACCAACCCC
>CAYNXN010000026.1:0-13369 GCA_964401175.1 uncultured Dehalococcoidales bacterium
CGCGCGACTCAGCATCTCCTCGGCCGCTCTTCGGGTGAACGTAAGCAGAAGGATGCGGTCCGGCGAGACGCCGGTGGCGATGAGGTGGGCGACTCTGCAGGCGAGCGTTCTCGTCTTTCCAGAGCCCGCGCCCGCCACCACGAGCAGCGGTCCATCGCCGTGGGTCACCGCCTCCCTCTGGCGCGGATTCAACTCGCTGAGCCAGTCGGAAGTCTGCATCCTCACCTCATCGCATGGTGAGCAGCCGCCGCGGATTGTCCACCATCATTACTGCGATCTGTTCCTCGGTGATGCCGTAGAGGCGCATGAGCGGCGCCACCTGGCGCAACAGGTGCGCGTAGCCTCCCCCACCGTAGCTCTCCAAATGTACCTTCATGCCTGTGTCGTGTGACAACAGCACCTGGCCGACGTAGCCTCGCTCCAGCAGGTCGATGATTTCCTTGACGCGGCCAAGGTCATTTGGCATGTCTGGCAGCTTGCCCTCGGCTATGGCCACTCTCGCGGGATAGTACCCCTCCGTGCCGAAGAGGTCATACTCGATGAAGCATCCCGCTTCGAGCAGACTGAGGCGTGTCTCGAGTGAGTAACCGCAGCGGTCCATGTGGCTGATGACCACGCGGCTGAGGTCTGCACCGGCGCCCGCAAGCACCTCGGTGATCTCCAGGGGAGCGCGGTCGTTCCGTCCGGGATGCACATTGATGCCGGCGCCAGTGGTCTGCTGCGCCAGTGCGCCGGCCCGCAGCCCCTTGGCTTCGTTGGGCTTCAACGGCCAGGAGCAGCCCAGTTCGCCGATGATGCCGGGCCGAATGCCCGTGTCGTCAACCCCTTGTGCGAACTCTCCGACGATCTCCTCCGCGATGGCCTCCTCGCTCATCGCATCGACACGCTCACGTGTCAGCGGCGCATCCGCGTAGTAGCCGCAGCCCATCACGATATTGAGCCCTGTCGCCCGGGAGATGCGCGCCAGGGCGCGCGGGTCACGCCCGATGCCGCGGTTCGTCTGGTCGACGATGGTGCAGCCACCCTCGAGCTTGAACAGCATCGCCTCCTTGATGGCCAGTTCTACGCTATCCAGGATCTGGTTGTCGAGGTTGTCTTTCGTGTGATAGCGCACCCATGACAGGTTCTCCAGACAGACCGGCTGGTGCGCCAGTGCCCGTTCCGCCGGACTCTCGGGCTCGATGAAGTAGACGCCTCCGAGCGTCTGGTCTATCAGCAGATGCTCATGGGGCAGAGTAATGCCCAGGCTCTCGGGCGGGATGAGCCCGAGCACGGTCTGAACCTTGCCGGACGACTCAGTGTGTTGCATCGCTGTTCCTCCCGCAGCCAGTATGTTGTTCCGCCGGTCAGTATACTACGCGAAGCCCGCCGTGCCGGAGGCCGCTTTCTCATCGGTGCGTTGTCACGCAGTGGTTGACTTGTGGGCAGCCCTCTCCTATGCTTGGCCTTGCCTCCGGCGCGTGCGCCGGCTGTGAGAAGGGAGACGACCATGACGATCCGCATCACAACACTCGTTGAGAATACTGCCGGCTGGGCCAATGTGGTAGCTGAGTGGGGGCTTTCGATGCTGGTGCAGGCGGACGACTGTACTGTCCTTTCCGATGCCGGCACAAGTGATGCGGCCGCTCGCAATGCGCAGTCGCTCGATGTCTCACTCACCGGTGTCGATGTGGTTGTCTTCAGTCACGGTCATTTCGACCATACCGGGGGGTTGCCCGCGCTGCTGCCATTGATACACAAGCCGGTCGATGTAATCGGGCATCCACGCATCTGGGATCGCAAGTACGCCCATCATCCGGGACACAAGGTCTGCGCGTACAACACTGGAGTCGACTACGAGTACATCGGTATTCCCTATCCACGCGAGGAGGCGGAGAAATGGGGCGCTCGATTCGTGCTGCATTCCGAACCGGTGTGGCTGAGCGATAGCGTGGTGACCAGCGGCGAAGTTCCTATGCGTACCGAGTATGAGGCGATCGACCCCATGCTGCTGGTGCTCGAGGAAGGAGAGTACCGGCCGGATCCGCTCATCGACGATCAGTCCATCTTCATCAAGACGGGAAAGGGACTCGTTGCAGTGCTTGGCTGCGCGCACCGGGGAATCATCAACCACCTCATGCGGGGACTTGAGCTGACCGGGATGGAGCGGGTGTACGCGGTGATTGGCGGCACCCACCTGATGCCGGCTTCACGGGACAGGATCGACAAGACCATCCGCGAGTTGCGGCGCATGGAGGTGCAACTGGTTGCGGCGTCGCACTGCACCGGCCTGCGTGCCGCCTCGCTGCTGGAACAGGAGTTCGGCGACGCGTTCGTGTTCAACAACTCAGGCACCTGCCTCACTCTCTGAGGCACATGCTTCTCCGGTCGAGATTGCGGGTCACGCGGCACAAATCCGGCTACCGCTCTGTCAGGCTCGTTCGGCGAGCCGTGGGCATTGCCACGTTGCTCCGTGAGCTGAGTAGATCAGCCTCGTGCAGTTGATAACAGCGCTTGCTCACGTTGCGGCCTGAACAGTCTGCGATGTGCTGCGCCAGACAATTGAGCGGGCCGGAGGGCTGACAGTGGGCGACCGCGCGCGAGGGCAGTCGGGCGCAGTAGCGAGCAGGAGTTCGACGCATGAAGGCCGATGCCGTCACCTGGTGGTCACGAGTTCTGCGGTGATTCCCCCGTTCACCGTGACCACGGCATAACCGCTCTGCGCCGGCCCGGGGTTTAGCAGCAGTACCCCGTCAACCACTCCCTGAAACGGCACGTGAGAGTGCCCGAAGATGATGAGGTCCGGATTCTCCGGAAACATCGCCCGCACCCTCTGCTCGATCCCGGCGGGCGGCCCGGAGCCATGAACCACGCCGATGGTCACGCTGGAAACGGTGAAAAGCTGACGTGGCGGCAGTCTCACCTTGAGTGCGGTTGAGTCCATGTTGCCCGCAACCGCAAGTACCTCCGCCATCTGCTGCAGTCCGTCGAGCAGGGACGCCTCGGTATGATCGCCCGCGTGGACGATGATATCCGCCGTCCGCGCTGCCTCGAGCAACTGTTCCGGCAGCGCCCGGATGGTGCTTGCATGAGAATCCGACAAGGCGATGATTCTGCTGGCCAACTCCACCCCCTCCGTCTCAATTCGTGTCCGCCGCCGTAACTATAACGCAATGAATCAAACGTGAGTATCGACACACCCCCGCCCACCCCGCTAACATTTCACCGGTATAGCCTGAATCCCGGGGAGGTTTGAGTGAAGTCGCACACCGAGTATCTCTGGTTCAACACCCCGCATGAGCACGATTACGTCAACATCACCGACGAGGTCGAGCGCATCGTACGAGCCAGCACGATACAGGAGGGGTATGTCCTTGTGTCGGCGATGCATATCACCGCGGGCGTCTATGTGAACGATGCGGAATCAGGGCTCATCGAGGACATCGAGCAATGGCTGGAGCAGTTGGCGCCGTTTCGCCCTGACTACCGTCACCATCGCACGGGAGAGACCAACGGTGACGCCCACCTGAAGAGTCTGCTCATCCACCATGAGGTAATCGTTCCCATCACTGCGGGGCGGCTGGACCTGGGGCCGTGGCAGCAGGTCTACTATGCCGAATTCGATGGCAGGCGTCGCAAGCGGGTGGTGGTGAAGGCGATTGGGGAGTAGGCCAACAGATGTCAGGCCGGGATGCGAGGCATTCGTATCAGCAGGAGGAACAGATGAAGCAGAGGGTAAGCATCACCAGGATTGTTGATTGCGATTTCGACCGGGCAGTGCGTGACGCGGTGGACCTGGCAGGTGGATTGAGCGAACTGGTGAAAAGGGATTCCCGCGTGGTGGTGAAGCCGAACCTGGCCCGTCTGGCCGCTTCAGGCAGTGGGGCAATCACGGATGCGCGCGCCACCGAGGCGGTGGCCAGGCTGTTGCTTGACCTTAACCCGGCTTCCGTGGTGATTGCCGAGGGCACGGCAGTGGGTTACGACGATGGTGCACTGAGCACGGAGCAGGTCTTTGACCTCAGTGGCACGCGCGCTGTGGCCCAGCGTCTCGGCTTGAACTGCGTCAATCTGAATGCAGATGAACCGGTGGCGGTCGAGGTCCCGGAGCCCCGCGCGATGGACCGCATCCTGGTTGCCAGGACTATTGTGGAGAGCGACGTTATCGTCAGTGTGCCGGTGCTGAAGACGCACAATCGTGCCAATGCGACCATTTCACTCAAGAACATGTATGGCGCTTTGACTGGAACGGAGAAGCGTGCCGGACACATGCTTGGCATCAACAATACGCTGGTCGACTACTTCTCCGTGCTGCGGCCGACGTACACCGTCATCGATGCCAGCGTCGCGATGGAGGGGCTCTGGCGTTCACCTGAGGATGCGCGAATCATGGGGCTGATTCTGGCCGGGCGGGATGCGCTTGCCGCCGACCTCGTTGGCTGCGCTCTCATGGGCATCGATCCGCAGAGCGTCTTCTACCTGCGAGAGCTGCTCTCGCGACCGGGCGAGATTCATGGCCTTGCGGACGTCGAATTGGTGGGCGAATCGCTGTTGGCGCACGCGCAGCAGTTCAGGCCGGCGTTCGACGCGTTCATGGATGGCTATCCTGAGGTGAGTATCACCAGGGGGCCCTTGTTCTGCGGTGGCTGCGTCGCCGAGCTGGTCAGCGCTATTCGCTATCTGCGTGATGCGGGGTACGGAGAGCGGTTGAAGCAGATCACCATCGTGGTCGGCGGGCCGGATGAGCTGTCAGTGGAAGGTAACCTCGCCGTAATCGGTGACTGCTGTGGGGCCTATGAGGAGCATGGTTCAATGGCGCGAGGCTGTCCGCCAGCCGAGGATGACGTCCTCATTGCGCTCTGTGAGGCCGTCGGGGCCGAACCATCGCTCGTGATGTCGCTGCGCGATGAGAATCGGCGCCGCATGTGGGATGACACAAGCCACCTGGTCGGCGGCTAGAGGTCGTAGCGGTAACGCAGGAGGCGCCGCCTGAAGCCGTTCACAAGCGGGCCGAGCAGCAGCAGCAGCACCACCGCGCCCGCGACGTAGAGGGCGGTACTCCAGCGCGAGAGAAACGACGGCGACTCAAGTGTCAGAGGGGTGAACTGCTCCTGTTCGGCCAGTTCGATGGCCCGTGTGAGCGAGGCAGCCGGTGGTGCGCTTCCCACCTGGATTGTCTCTGACAGGCCGTTGATCTCCACTACGTACTTGCCTTCCGAGGGTGGCTGAAACGTCAACCTCACCGGAACCTGATCGCCGGGAGATAGCACGAGTTCCGTCTCCGCTGCGATCACGCCATCAACCACCGCGTAGACACGCGTGTGCGCCTGGGCGTTGCCACCGCTGTAACTGGCGATTACGCTGGTCACCACCTCCTGCCCGGCGTATGGCTGGGCCGGGGCGACGCTCAGCGAACTGAAGCTGAATCCCGGGGTTATCAGAGGCGCAGCGCCCTCGGGCAGCGGAGCGACGACTGCGTATTCGCTCAGATGACTGATCTCAGCATTGACGGTGTTGTCGTCAGCATCCACCACGGAGTGCAGGGCGATCCAGTCCTGAGCGTCCGCATCGTACACCGCGATGCAGATGGCCGCCTCGTCAACTCCCTGGGGCAGCCGACTCTCCTCGTATGGCAGTGAGAGGGGCAGCGGTGGATCAAAGGTGGCTCCGTCCGGCTTCAAGTCGTATACGTCGCCGATGATAACCCCGCTGGAAGGCAGCGCGCGGGGTTGCCGCAACTCGAAACGCACCTGCGTCAGTGTCCGGCCGCGTGAGTCGGTGGCGACGGTTCCCTCCGGTACGGCGATAGCGTCATCGCTTTCCTCGGTCTTTGCTGGCGGGGGAGGGCTGTCGGCCGGCACGAAGTGCGCCACTAGCGTCTTGTGGTTGTATATCGGGGCCTCGACTTCCTCCGCGCTCTCGTCGAACCAACCGCTCCAGCGTTCAAATACATAGCCTGCCTCTGGTTCGGCACGAAGCGTGAGGATATCTCCCTGGAGTGCGGAGAATACCCCGTCCACCGGGACCTCGCCATTGACCAGTATCACGCCTGCACCGGCGGGTACCACCGAGACGGCGACGTTGACCTCCACCTTCGCATCGCCATCGTCGCCTTCTCCACTGCCACAGTAGCCGCCATAGCAGCTCTGTGCAGACGCCGGCGCCGGAATGAGCGCGGTGAGCAGGCCAGCCAGCAGTATCGGGACGATAAGTCGACCCGGCTTGTAGTACGCCTGTTTGCGTTTCATGCGCCTGAAGACCTGGCTGTCATCTCGGGTCTACAGCCGGTCCACGGTCAGAATCGACCCGTATGTGGCGTGAATCTACAACCATTTCTTGACGTCTGTCAAATCACCTTTCCCCTGTGAACGGTCGAGTTGGTTCTCGCGGAGAGTCCTCTACGAGGGGCAAGCGGCGAGCCCTCGTCCGGCGCAGCTCTGCCGACTCACCGCTGAGCTTCCGGTGGCCTTTCTAACCGAGAACATGAATCCTGGAATCAACCGGCCGAAGCGGCAAGTTGTCTGCGAAACCGCCAACTGCTACGATGGGCCGCTGCCATGCCGTTCTCCTCCCGCCGTTCGCCCGCCGATAGTCGCCAGGACATGCTGGCCAACCTGCCGGTGCGTGTGCTTCTCTGGAGGCTCGCACTGCCGGCCATGGCCGGGATGGCGACGATGGCTTTCTATCACGTGGTTGATACGGTCTTCATCGGCCGGGGGGTGGGCTCGACGGCCATCACCGGCGTCACCATCGTCTTTCCCGTAATGATGTTGATGCTGGCGCTTGGATTCATGGTTGGTATGGGTTCCGCGTCCGTGGTGTCACGCAGCCTGGGGGCGCATGACATGAGACGGGCCGAGCGGGCACTCGGTAACGCGGTGGCGCTATCCATCCTCCTGGGAGTGACGGTTGTCATTCTTGGCGTACCCAACAGCGCAGCGATGGTGCGGGCATTCGGCGCATCACCTGATGCCGCGCCCTATGCCCGGGAGTACGTCGAGATCATCCTCTGGGGCGCGGTGTTCGCGTTCTATCCGATTGCTATCAACAACCTCGCACGTGCTGAGGGCGCCGCTCGGGTCGCCATGATCAACATGATGCTGGGGGCGGTATTGAACATCGTACTGGATCCGGTGTTCATCTTCGTGCTCGACATGGGGGTGCGCGGGGCGGCTCTGGCCACGGTGCTTTCGCAGGCGATAACATGTGTGTACGTGACCCGGTACTTCCTCTCAGGGGACAGTACGGTACGGCTCCGGCTATCCGCGCTGCGCCTCAACGGTGCGGTGGTAGCTGAGATGCTCTCCATCGGTTTTCCGTCGTTCGTGCGTATGGGAGCCGCCAGCGTGCTCGTACTGCTGGTGAACAGGTCTCTTGCGGTATACGGGGGCGACCTGTCCATCGCAGCCTTCGGCATTGTCAACCGGTCGATGCAGTTTCTCTCCATGCCCCTGATGGGCATCGCACAGGGACTGCAGCCGATTCTTGGCTTCAGCTACGGTTCGCGGCGCTTCGACCGCGCCCTCGAGGTAACCAGCTACTCGCTGCGTGTCGCCTCTCTTTTCTCTGTCGGTGCGTGTCTCATCCTGATGCTGTTTCCTCGCGTCGTGATGAGCGCCTTCACCACCGACGGCGCGCTGATCGCAGAGGGCAGCCGCGCCGGACGCCTGATGTTCGTGGCCTTCTTCCTGGTGGGCTTCCAGATCGTCGGCGCCACCGTGTTTCAGGCGCTTGGCATGGTGGTGAAGACCTTCTTCGCGCAGAGTTCCCGTCAAGTGCTCTTTCTCATCCCCCTGGTGCTCATATTGCCTCGCTTTCTCCAGACGGATGGCATCTGGCTGGCGCACCCCGTGGCCGACGTCCTCGCGTTCTTTCTGGTGGGCCTCATGCTTCGTCCGCAACTGCGCGAACTGAAGCGCAGACACGTTGATTCGGTCGAAAAGACGTCGCACGACCTTGAAGCACCATGACGGATGGCTGCGGCTTTGTTGTGTCACGCTTGTCGACAGTGAGGCCGATGCTGGTAATATAGAGGAGTAGCGTTCCCGGGAGCCGCGCCCGGCGGCCGGATGTTCCGCGCGGCGTTTGTAGCCACGGGTATTGAAGAGGAGGGAAGTGATGTACAAGAAGATGCTGGTGCCCCTGGACACATCGGGTTTTGCGGAGTGCGTTCTCGACCACGTGCAGGAGATTGCGACTACGCGTGGCATCCCTGAGGTGATTCTGCTGAGTGTGGTGGAGCCGGTCAGCTCGCAGACGGTCGCCTACATGGGTAGCGAGGGAGTGAAGGCTGCCGAGAAGCGGATGATCGCCGGGGCTCAACAGTACCTGGAGAAAGTGAGAGACTCACTGGGCCTTGAGCGCAGCAGGGTGACTCCGGTTGTGGTAGCCGGCCCCGCGGCTGACAGTATCCTCGAATACATCGACGAAAGTGGCGTCGACATCGTGATATTGAGTTCTCATGGGAGGTCAGGAGTCTCGAGGTGGTTGATTGGCAGCACGGCGGACAAGATCCTGCGACGCTCGCCGGTTCCCGTATTCCTTGTTCCGGCGGTGGCCTGCCGCACGTAGCACTGGTCTGGCCGCCCTCACTTCTGATGCTGGTGGTCCGCGTTGGTTGAGCGCACGCCGTGCCCCGTTGAGCCGCAGGCGCTTGCTGGTTTCGTCTCCCGTCGCGCGGCGTGCACCCGCGTTTTTGGCATCGCCTTTCCCTACACCGAGATCGATGGCACGCGGGATGCCGAGTTGGAGCGCAGCTTTCTTCGTCTGGCATACGCGGTGACGCGGCTGACATATTCAGGCTCCCTGGCGCGAGGATACTTCGTAGTGTTGCGCCAGGAATTGCGTGACACGGCGCGCCGGCTTCAGATACGCTACGAAGTGGCTGAGTCGGTCCATATCGTCTTCGCCAGCCTGCTGGTGGCGGAGATGACACGGCTCTCGGACGCGGCAGAGGTGGTGTCCCGCGGCGGAGATCAGTCCATGCTGCATGATGTCGCCCATCAGGTAGCCCTCGATGCGCTGAGGCGGGAAATAGAATCGAGCGAAGCAGCTGCCGTGGAACAGCCCGCCTCACAGGGCTACCCTTTTGGCGTGCCCTGGGATTATTACGGCTCTGTCCGCGGCAACGCCGGTGTGTGTGCCTCCGCTCGTGCGCCCGGCGATCAGCCTTTCTAGCGCCCGTTACGTTGTACCGTCAGTGGGCGGCTTGCTGCTTCCCCATCGGCCGCACCCTCGCCCGAAGGAGGTGATGCATGGACAGAAACGTGGTGCTGGGACTGGCGGTGTTGTTGCTGGGCGTGCTTGTCCTGCTGGTTCCCGCGTTCTTGCAGGTCGTCGTCGGTCTCGTGCTCGTCGCGCTTGGCCTTCTGGTGGCAGCCGGGCGGATCCGGCTGCGGTGAGAGGCTCTGCGGGGAGTGCCGATGCTCTGGCACCCGCGGTCCGCCTCTGATGGCAGGTGCGGGCCGCCGGTCTTCGCAGGGGCTGGAATGCCCTGGGCCGACCGCTAGCTTTCTCGCTCCAGCATCTCGTGCAGCAGTTGCAGTACCTTCAAGTACGATGAAAGGTTGTAGCGGGCCGCGGTGCCGCTGAGACCGACTTTGATCGACCAGGCGTCCTCGGGCACGACCCTGAACGTGTCCTCGTCCGTCCAGTCATCTCCGATGGCGAGGACGAAGTCGTAGCCGCCCCGGTTCAGCCATTTCAGCGCGGCGCGCCCCTTGTTCACGCCAGAGTTCTTCACCTCCACAACCTTGCTCCCCTCCAGCACCTGCAAGTTCAGGTTTGTGGTGAGTCCCTCGAGGTGCGCCACCATCTCCCTTGCGCGAAGCTCCCCCAGCCTTGAATCTGATCGGCGGTATTGCCAGACAAGAGAGAAGTCCTTCTCCTCCACGAATGAGCCGGGCGTTCTGTCGGCGTACAGTTCCAGTATGGGCCTGACCTCGTCCTTCCACTCGGCTGAGAGAGGCTCGATCATCTCCCATTGCCCGGTCTCCTTTGGCTTGAGCCACACGCCGTGCTCCGCAATCATGCTCAGTGGAAGATGACCGAACCATCCGTCGAGCGACTCTCGGTCGCGGCCGCTCGTCAGCACCAACTCTGTTCCCTGCTCGCGCGCCAGAGACGAGAGCAGGTCGAGCACCTCCTGCGTGGGAGCGGCTCTGGACGGCTTCGACGCGAATGACACCAGAGTGCCATCGTAGTCCAGCAGCACCAGCCTGCTTCCGGCCTCCTGATAGCATCTCGCCAGCTTCCTTCGTGCCTGAACGCCCAGCGTTCTGACGCCCATCTCCTCCTGCAGTTGAGACGTTGCCAGCAGAGCCTCAATGAACTCCTCGGCCCAGCGGCGGACGTTGTAGCGGCGCAGCCGCCGCTGCATGATACGGAGCCGCTCGCCCTGTTCCGCATCGGACATCTCCAGCGCGGTCGCGAGCGCACTCACGATGTCCTCGTCGTTGTTGACATTGATGGTGAGCGCCTCACCCAGCTCTTTGGCCGCTCCCGCGGTCTCGCTCAGGACGAGCACTCCGCGTCCGTCCACCCTCGAGGCCAGGTATTCCTTTGCCACCAGGTTCATGCCGTCACGTACGGGCGTGATCAGTGCCACGTCCGCGCGACGGTACAGCGCCACCAGTTCCTGGAACGGCACGGAGCGGTACATGTACCAGATAGGCGTCCAGCCGATGCCCCCGTGTTTTCCGTTGATCGATCCAACCATCTCGTCGATCTGCCGCTTGAGCAAGGCATAGCGCGAGACCATGGTTCGTGACGGAACGACGACGAGCACGAAGGTCAGCTTGTCACGGTACTGCGGGTATCGTTCCAGGAACAACTGGAATGCCTCGAGCCGGCGCAGTATCCCCTTGGTGTAGTCCAGCCGGTCGACGGACAGCACCACCTTGCGGTCGTGGAAGCTGTGGTCGAGCTTCTCCACTTCCTTCTCGACCTCTGGCTTGACCGCCGTTCCGGCGAATCGTTCGTAGTCGATGCCCATCGGAAACGCGTCCACCCGCGACACGCGGTCTCCCGTGATGATCCTGCCCATCCAGGAATCGTGCCCCAGCAGAAATCGCGCACTCGCCAGGAAATGCCCTGCGTATTCCCATGTGTGAAAGCCGATGAGATCAGAACCGAGGACCCCATCGATGAGCTCGGTGCGCCACGGCAACAGCCTGAATATCTCGATGGACGGGAATGGGATGTGCAGGAAGAAGCCGATGGTGGGGTCGGGCAGACGTTCACGCAGCATCTTCGGCAGCAACATGAGGTGGAAGTCATGCACCCAGATGGTGTCGCCCTGCTCCCAGACATCGACGATGGCATCACAGAACGTTCGGTTGGCGCGTTCGTACGCTTCCCACGATGAACGCGAGTAGGTGGCGTACTGTGGGAAGTAGTGAAACAGCGGCCAGATGGTGGCGCTGCAGAACTTGCCGTAGTATTCGTCGACCTCCTTCTGAGACAAGAAGACCGGGTAGCAGTTCTCGGCGAGCAGCTTCTCCTTCACATCGTCCTTGTTCGCGGCGCCTTCCTTGCGGTCGATGCCCGGCCAGCCGATCCAGAGGGCGTTGTAGGTTCTGTAGAAGGAGGAGAGGCCCGTCGCCAGTCCCCCGGCGCTCGGTTCAAAGTGGAGCTGGCCACGGCGGCGATGTACCGTAACCGGCAGGCGGTTCGAGACAATCAGCAGTCTTCCCATGCGTCCTGTACCTCCCTGTATGCGGAACTGCCGCGAAGTCCGTCAGCCGATTATACCGACCGATGCATGGAATTGACCAACCCGGCGCGATCCGGCCCGGCCTTGCGCAGTCGACCGCATTGACCGTCTAACCCTGATTGACTAGACTTGCCGCACCATCTGACGAAGGAGCGTCGCAGCGGCCATATCTCGCGGCACATGGCTACGTGCCGAAAGGAGCCCGTGATGAAAGCGATTGTGCTCTGCGCCGGCAAGGGTACTCGGCTTCGCCCGTTGACCTATTCCACGCCCAAGCATCTCATTCCCGTGGCCAACCGGGAGATCCTTTCGTATGTCCTGCTGCAGATCGCCGATGCCGGCATCCGTGATGTGGGCATCATCATCTCGCCTGACTCGGGGGACCGGATTCGCGAATCGCTGGGCCGGGGCGAGGCGTGGGGGTTGAACCTCGACTACATCGTCCAGGAGGTGCCGGGCGGGCTCGCACATGCGGTGAAGATGTCCCGGGCGTTCCTTGGAGACTCCGACTTCCTCATGTTCCTCGGCGACAACCTGATTGAGGGCGGCGTCACGCCACTGCTCGAGGGCTTTGCTGCGGTGCGCCCCCAGGGGTTGGTACTGCTCCGTGCGGTGGCGGATCCCCGCCGCTTCGGGGTGGCCGAACTGGATGCGGACGGACGTGTCATGCGGCTGGTGGAGAAGCCGAAGCAGCCGAAGAGCAACCTCGCCCTGGTGGGTGCGTATGTGTTCACCCGTGACATCCATGAGGCGATCGATCAGATAGGGCCGTCATGGCGTGGGGAGCTTGAGATCACCGATGCCATCCAGAAGCTGCTGGACATGGGGCGGGTGGTCGTCAGTCATGAGCTCAAAGGCTGGTGGCTCGACACTGGAACGAGGGATGACATCCTGGAGGCGAATCGCGTGCTCCTGGGGGACGCTGGGACGCTTCCGGCCGAGAGCGTCATCCCGGGATTGCCTGCCGGCGCCCCCGGGATCGCCGCTGATGCCGTGCTCACCGGGTGCGAGATCGTGGAGCCGGTCTCAATCGCTTCGGGCTGCGTGTTGCAGGACTGCTGCATCGGGCCTCATGTCTCTCTGGGACCTTCGGTGAATGTTGTTGGTGCGTCGATCACCAATTCGATCGTCATGGAAGGCACACGGATCGAAGGTCCGGTGGTGGTTGAGAACAGCATCGTGGGGGCCAGGTCCCGCCTCGTGGCCGCGACGCGAGCGGGCACGCTTTCGCTGTTTCTCGATGCCGATAGCACGGTTGAGTTAGCTTGAGGCGCGCTTCGACGCTGATCTGGACTGGGGAAAGGTGGCCGGTGCATCGGGCTCGGCTGATCGTGCCTGAGTCCCTGTTGTATCTTCACCTCCCTGGACCGCCGGAGCAGCGAGGTCAGCGGCAGCGTCACAATGGCTCCGCGTTCGGCCACGCGTACAGATGGCAGGAGCGATACTCATTCTGCATATAATATGGGTCGGCACAGCAGCCGACTAAGGAGGATTGTTGCATGGCATACAGCGTAGATAAGCTCAAGGGCAAGGAACACTTCGAGAACGGACGATGGTGGGTTTCCCCCCTGAATTTCGAGCCCGAGGTGATTTCGGATTTTCGTGGCAAGACTGTCCAGATTCACGACGTGACCCTGCGCGATGGAGAACAGACCGTCGGAGTGGCCTTCTCGGCCG
>CAYNXN010000027.1:0-13104 GCA_964401175.1 uncultured Dehalococcoidales bacterium
ACCAACCTACCGATTACAAGTCGGTTGCGCTGCCATTGCGCCACTCGGGCAACTCCTAACCGGTCAAGTATATGGCGTTCGTACGGCAACTGTCAACGCGCCGAACTTGCGGCATAGACATGCCGTGCCGTCGGGCATGCCCGAACAGACGTTCCCCACTGCCGTTGTTCGTCAGAATTGATTAGAGTCGTGGTCTGTACTACCATCATCTGACCGCTGCTCGGTTCAGAGTGTTCAAGGAGGTGTTGATTTGGCAACTACCATCTTTCAAACCCCCATCAAGCTGGTATTCGGCGACGGAACAGTCGACAGAGTCGGCCAGGAGGCGGCACTGCTTGGCAAGCGCGCCATGGTGGTCATCGGAGGGTCGAGTGCGAAGAAGTCTGGACTGCTGGACAAGGTTCTCTCCGACCTCAAGGCGCATGGCGTCGAATCCATCGTCTTCGAGGGCATAACCCCCAATCCCAGGAGTTCCACGGTCGATGAGGCCGCCCGGGTGGCGGAGAAGAACAACATCGATCTCATCATCGGTCTCGGCGGCGGCAGCGTCATGGACGCCTCCAAAGCCATCAAGCTGGCGTACTCCGGAGACCGTCCGGTGTTTGAGTACTACACCGGCCAGGCCGATGCGAAAGCCGTGAAGCCCAAGGCGGAGCTGATGCTGGTCTGCACCATGGCAGCCACCGGCTCGGAGTTTAACAACGGCGCCGTGCTCACCAATTGGGAGACGCATGAGAAGCGCTTCATCGGCGTACCCATATACTACCCCGCGGTGTCGATAGTCGACCCCGCCCTCACTCTCACCATGCCAGTCGCACAACTGGCGAAGGGTGGCGTGGACATCTTCCTCCACGTGATGGAGAACTACATCACCCAGCAGGAGGAAACGCCTCTGGGTGATGCCCTGCGAGAAGCCATCATGAAGACCGTTGTCGACTGGCTGCCGCTGTCTGTGCAGAACCCGTCGGACCTCAAGGCTCGCACCAACCTCAGTTGGGCCTCCACCCTCGCCTGCTCCCAGTTCATCAACCTTGGCGGGGCAACGGGCTACCGGCCCATTCATCTCATGGGACACCCATTGAGCGGCTACCTCGACATCGCTCACGGAGACAGCCTCGCGGCGCTGCTGCCGGCCTGGCTGCGACAGAGCATGGACGTGAGGGGAGCGCGCATCGCCAAAGCTGGTAAGAACGTGTTCGGCGTAGACAGGGACGTGGTTGCCGCGGTAGAGAAATGGCTCGAGTCTGCAGGGATGCTGCTCACTCTGAGACAACTGGGAGCCAGGGAAGACAGCTTCGAAGTCATGGCAAGAGCGGCACTCGAGACATCACGTGGTCTTCTTGCCAAGGACCCCATCCACAATAGCGTCGAGACGATCGCCGCACTGTACAAGGCAGCGTTCTAGTCACTGCAACCGCGACTGAATTCGCAGGGGGAGAAGCATCGCTTCTCCCCCTGCTGTTACTTCCAGGCACGGCGCCAGCTACGGTGTGTGAGACGCCAGCCAGTCACTCAGGGTCCGGTAGAACGCCTCTCTGGCATGGCGCTCCCACCAGGGGTAATGGCCGCAACGCGGCAGCTCCACGTACTCAAGCCGGGGCAACACCGCCTGCAGGCTCGAAGCCACACGCCGTCCCGGGTGCGGGTCGGCGTCGCCATGCAGCAGAAGCACAGGCGCCTGGATCGCTGCGAACGCCGCCGGATACACACCCGTCTGTTGCAGCCGCAGCATGTCCGACCAGCTCTCCCGCTGCCCACGCGAGTCATACCACTCCGTTTCGTCAATATGCGGCAGCAGGTCGAATGAGTAGAGCGGCTCCAGCAGCCGGGCGGTGACGCACATCCGCACGTCAGCATCGCTTGTCGCCCTGGACAACTGGCTGAGCCTTAGCTTCAGGTCTGGACTCATCCGCCTGGCGACGGTGGCCTGCAGTTCCCGCCTGGATGCGGCATCGAACGTACCGCAACCCACCAGGATCAGCCCCCCAAGGCACTCGGGATGCTGCGCGCCGTAGGCGAGTGCCAGCATCGCTCCCCACGAATGCCCCACCAGCATAACCGCTTGCTCCCCTGCCACGGACTCGATGACTCGGTGCAGGTCCTCGACGTGAATGGCGACGGTCACGGCGGTATCGGTCCGCATCCTCTGGAACGGCTCAATAACGCGATGTTCCGTTGCGAGGTAACGGCACATTGGCGCCAGATAGCCGGGAGCACCGGGACCACCGTGGAGCACCATCAGGGAGGCTTCGGCGTCGCCATACACCCGAACGGTCACTCCGCAGGTTTCCCTTATGTCCGGCTGCATTCATTCACCGCCATGGGCGAGGCGGCTACCCGGAGGCTCACGCCGCATCACCTCGCAAGGCCGTTGCGGCATCAGGGCGCCGGCAACGGCATGACCACCATGGCCACGGTGCCGCTCGGCCTGAGGCTCTCGTAGGTAAGAGTTCCATTGAACGGAAGCAGCCGCTCGCGCATTCCGATGATGCCGAGGGCCGTCCTCGATTCGAGTTTCGTATGACTGACGCCGCGGCCATTGTCGGCCACTGACAGTGTCAGTTCGCCGTCCGCCAGATACACCGTCACCTCAACCTCAGTTGCCTCGGCGTGCCGTGAAACGTTCGTGAGCAGCTCCTGAAAGACTCGGAACAGAGCTGTGGAACGTGCACGGTCCACAAGCGATTCATCGATATCAGCCACGAGGTCGCAGCGTATCCCTGAGTGCTCCTGAAAGGATGACAGCTGCCATTCGATGGCGGACACCAGGCCGAAGTCATCCAGAATGCCGGGCCGCAAATCCGACGAGATGCGGCGCACGTCGTCGCCCGTTCGCAGTACGAGCGCCGCCATATCCCGCAACATGGTGCGCTTCGTTGAGTCCTGCTCGTCAACCATGGACCCGAGCCGATCGATGTCCATCTTCAAGGCGGTGAGCGCCTGTCCCACCTGGTCGTGCAATTCGCGGGCGATTCCCGCCCGCTCGTTCTCGCGCACTTGCTCGATACGCGATGCGAGCAGGCGCAACTCCTGGCGCGAACGGCTCAGCTCCTCCTCGGCCCGCTTGCGGTCCGTTATGTCCAGTACGCTGGCAACCGAAAGCGGGAACTCCCTCCCGTCCAGCCTCAAGGGCTCCCCCGCCACGATCACATGGCGAACCGTCCCATCCTTGCGGACATACCGTTTCTCGACCTCATAGGTCACCAGTTCTCCGGCCCGGTAGGCCTCTATCATCCGTTGCTCTCCGTGCCAGTCGTCGGGATGAGTGACACCGGCGACCGTCAGGGAGCGGAGCTCGGTAAGGGAGTATCCCAGCAGCCGGAGGAAGCTCGGGTTCGCGTCGATGAAACCCTGCGTCTTCGTATCGACGATGGCAATCCCCACCTGGCTGGTCTGAAATACGCCACGAAAGCGCTCTTCGCTGGCGCGAAGCGCAACCTCCGCATCCTTCTGCGCGGTGATATCCCGATTGATTCCCTGCAAGGAGATGATGCAGCCGGAGGCATCCCGGCGACTGGTCACGGAGCGTTGACACGTGATGATGCGTCCGTCCTTGCGCTTGAAGCGCACCTCGTCCACCACAGAGCCCTGCTCAACGATCCGACGCAGAAAGTCCTCCCGGTCTGCGGGATCAGCGTAGACGTTGATCACGTTGAACCCGTGCATGTCCTCGCGTTCATAGCCCAGCAGGTTCAGCCACGCCTGGTTGTAATCAAGCAGCTCGCCCTCGGGAGTATTCGTGTTGATGGCATCCAGGCTCTGTTCGAACAGCTCCCGGTACTTGACCTCGCTGGCGCGAAGAGCCTCCTCGACACGCTTCTGGCGGGTGATATCCCGTGCGGCCCCGAGGATGTGCGTATATCGCTGCTCCCTCTCATCCCAGATTGGTTTGCCGAAGTCGGCCAGCCAGCGCAGCTCACCGTCTTTGCGCAGGATTCGAAATTCGCTCGTATCGCTCTCCTCCCGCAGCAGTCGTTCAAAGCGTTTCACTGCAACAGGGATGTCCTCAGGGTGAAGCAGGTGCATCCAGGAGCCCAACGCCGTCAGCTCGTCAGAGGTGTAGCCGGTGATGCGCTGCATCGCCTCGGCCGTGACCCATTCACGTGACAGGCTGCCGTCAGGTTCGATCCGGAACGAATACGCATAGGCGGATATGAGTTCAGAAACGAGGCGATAGCGCTTCTCGCTGACAGCGAGCGCTTCCTCGACACGAGTGCGCTCGCTGATATCGAGCATCGTGAGCAGCACGTGCGGCTCATCGTGCAGCAACAATCGGGCGGTGGACAGCAGATAGGTGTGCCGCCGCACACTCTCACCACCTCGCGCCAGCAGCACGCTCTCCGTCTGATGGTGGCTCACGCCCGTCGCGAGAGTATCACACACCATACGTCGTACAACGCAGGAATCACAGGCCGGACCGGCGCCCCAGCACGACTGACCGACCATTGAGTCGGCACAGCGCAGGACAGCGCAACACGACAATTTGGTGATATGCTCCGGTGGCGACTCGGCGACATGCGCGGCAAGGTGGTTTGCCTTCCGGACACGGCCTTCCCGGTCGAGCAGCATCATAATTACCGGGGCATTCTGATAGATTGCGGCCATCTCCCGCTGGCCAGCCTGGACGGCCGCGCCCGCAATCGCCTCAGCCCTCACCGCCGCAGCATGACGCAGCGCACCACGCAGCGCATAGGGCAACCGCGTCACCTGCTCCTTGGTTACGTAGTCCGACGCCCCCGCCTTCATACACGTGACCGCCGTCTCCTCGTCGATCGATCCGGTGAGCACCAGGAAAGGCACGAGAGGATCCTTCGCGCGTGCCAGTTGCAGCGCCTGCATGCAGTCGAACTGCGGCATCGAGTAGTCCGAGATGACGGCGTCGGGACGCAGCCGGTCGAACGCATCCAGGAACGCCTCACGCGTGTCGACACGGAGCGAATTGAAGATGAGACCATCCTGGCGCAGGACGCGCTCCGCCATCGCGCAGTCTTCGGCCACATCCTCTACGAAGAGAATGTGCAGCGGTCCGGCGTCATGCACGACTGAATCAGCCACTGGTCATTGCTCTCCGTCAGGCCGCTGGTTCAGCAACAGCCAGTACAGGCCCAGCTCCTTCACCGCATCCACGAACTTGTCGAAATCCACCGGCTTGACTATGTAGCTGTTGACGCCAAGCCGGTAACTCTCGATGACGTCTCGCTCCTCCCGCGACGAAGTCAACACCACCACGGGAATGACGCGCGTTCTCTCATCGGCCTTCATCGCCCGTAGTACTTCGAGGCCGTCAACCCTGGGCAGTTTGAGGTCGAGTATCACGACCCGCGGATGTTGCGACACGTCCCGGCTGGAGTAGCTCCCTCGACCGAAAACGAAGTCCAGGGCCTGCTCGCCATCGGTCACGTGAATCACCTGGTTGGCGAGGTTGTGTCTCCGCAGCGCCCGCAGCGTCAGTTCCGCGTCCCCGGGGTCGTCCTCAACCAGCAGTATCTGTACCGCTCCCTCGTCAGTCGCCATTGTGTCCTCCTTCCGGCAGCGAGAAGTAGAAGACCGCCCCCCGACCGATTTCTCCCTCGGCCCGGACACGTCCGCCGTGGCGGTGTACTATACGCTGCACGATGGCCAATCCGATCCCCGTCCCCTCAAACTCATCTCTTGAATGCAGCCGCTGGAATACACCAAACAGCTTGTGAGCGTAACGCTGCTCGAAACCCGCGCCCGTGTCCCGCACGTAGTACGTCGTCGACGCACCCTCCCGGAAGCTCCCCACCTCGATGCGGCGCACCACCGATCGCGCGGTGAACTTGACCGCGTTGGCGAGCAGATTGTGCCACACACGCTTCAGCAGCGTTGCGTCGCCCCATGCCGGTGAGATATCACCGACCACAATCTCGTAGCGCTCCCGCTGATCAGCCGGGACCACCTCGTCGAAGACCGCCCGCATAAGGGCGCCCATATCCACCAACGTGCGACGCACCTCTCCCTGCGACACGCGCGATAGCTCGAGCAGATGCGTGATCAACTGGTCCATGCGGGCGGTATTGTTGCGAACCACGGTCAGCAGTCGCTGCCCCTCGGCGTCCAGTGACGAGGCGTAGTCCTCCAGCAGGATGCGGGAGAAGCCTTCTATGGCCCTCAACGGGGCCCTGAGATCATGCGACACGGAATAGGCGAAGGCCTCCAGCTCCCTGTTCGAGGCTTCCAGCATGGCGGTGCGGTCGGCGACTCGCTGCTCCAGCATTGCGTTGAGACGGCGCAACTCCTCTTCACTGCGCCGCCGCTGTTGAATGTCCCACAAATGGTTCCCCAGCGACCTCAGCGCGTCTGTGTCGAAGTCGTCGTAGTCAGTGTGCTTGTTGGCAACCGCGAGCAGCATCACGATATGCGCTCCTTCAAAGATGGGAACGGCGAGGAAACGGCGCATCGCCACATGCCCTTCGGGTATCCCCCGCTGTCCGGGCTGTGGCCGGGAGTAGTCGTTGGTGATAACGACGTCACGATGGCGCAGACACTCGGCCCAGAGCCCGCCATCGGCGACCGAAAACACGCGTGGCCCGGCAGTCAGGTTGCAGCCTTCCATCGCGCCGCTGGACCAGCGGTGTATCGTCATCTCGGACTCTGATTCATCCAGGAGGCCAACCCAGCCATGCTCGCTCTCGGTGATGCGCAGGCTCGCATCCAGCACGAAGTCCAGCAGCTTCGCGCGCTCCGCATCCGCAAGCAGATGCAGCTCGAGCAGCGTCTCGGAGCGCAGCGCGTGCCGGGCCAGTTCGCGCGTTGCGCGGTTACGTTCCGTGACATCCCAGACCATCGAGATGGTCAGTGGCCGGCCCGGCACCGGAACGTTGCGCGCACTGACATACGCGGTCTCGGCGCCGGACCTTGAGATCGGGATGTCCTCCCATCGCATGCGCTGCAAATCGCCGCTGGCGTAGTCCTCAAGCACTCTTCGCCTCACGGTCTCTCTGAACTCAGCGTCTTCGTACACGACGTCCCAGAAGGCTCCCGGGACCATCAATCGCTCGCGAGTGGACCGGTATACCCGGGCGAAATTGTCGTTCATGTAGCTGAAGGTCACCTGTGGCTCGACGGAGTTGACCGCGATACCCACGGGCAGGTTGTCGAGGATAGTCCGCACGAATCCCTCGCTGTCACGCAACGCCTCCATGGCTTCGACCGTTTCCGTGATGTCCCGGGCAACCGCGTAGATGAGCCGCCCGGAGGGCGCCGAGCGCCACTCCAGCCAGAGATAGCTTCCATCCTTGCGACGATAGCGATTGGTGAAACCCACCACGTGTCCGCCCGCCGCCAGATCGGCAACCGTCTTGCGTGTCGCCTCGACATCATCAGGATGCACCAGGTCGAACAAGCGCTGCCCCTGCAACTCCGGGAGCGCGTAGCCGAGCGCACGCTCCCACTGCCGGTTCAGCCTGTGAAAGCAGCCATCGATGTCGGCGATGCACAACAGGTCCAGCGAAAGAGAGAAGAACTGTTCCAGCTCTTCTGTGGTTCGCTCCAGTGCCTGCCTCGCCTGCATCTCTTCGGTGACGTCAGACAGAATGCCCTCCAACTGCAAGAGCGTTCCATCATCCCCGTAGACGCCCCGCCCCTTCTCCCAGACCCACCTCAGGTCCCCCGATGCCGTCCTGATGCGATACGTGAGCTCGAAGGCGGACTTCGCCGCAATCGCCGCCTGGATGGAGTCCCAGACCCGCTGCCGGTCCGCCGGTTCGATGAGCTCTCCATAACTGGCGGGGTCGGCACCGCACAGTTGCCCCGGCGTGTAGCCGGTCAGTTCAGTGCAACCCTCGCTGACGAAGTCCATCGTCCAGTCGATGTCGTTGCGGCAGCGATAGGCCGCACCCGGCAGATTCGAGAGCAAGACCGACATCGCCCGCTCGCTCTCCTCCAGCTCACGATGCGCCAGGAGCAGGCCGGCATAGTGCTCCTTCTGGTTGCGTTGCCACAGCAGACCGAAGACCGCAACCATGGACAGCAGTAGAATGAGAATGAGCGCAACAATCATCACCGACGTGGAGCGCCAGGTGGCCATCACCTCGTCCCGATCCGCCTTGGCCACCAGGAACCAGGCGGAGTCCGGGACTGGAACCAGGACGGAGAACACGTGCGCTCCGCGATAGTCCAGCCCTTCAACGACGCCCTCAACACCAAGGACCGCCATGACGGCGGGCACATCGGTCCGGCTGAGGGGGATGCGCAGCGATAACGCCGTTCCTCTCTGGTGTCTCAGCTCATTGAGAAAGAGCACGTCTTCACCGTCCCGCGTCACCAGCAGGGATTCGGCGGATTCGCTGGGCGTAGGCCACGCCTCAACCAGAGGATAGAGGTAATCGGCAGCGTCCGTCTGCAGAATGAGCGCACCTATGAAAGAGTCAGGAGACCCCGGCGCCACCACCGGCGCAATCACACCGATATGAGGGCGCGAGCCGGTTGCGTCCAGGTGTAACTCGGTAAGAACCACCGTGCCTTCCTGCAGCGCGCGCCCGATTCCAGCGACGATCTCAGCGTGCAGCGGCGCGGCCGGAGGACCGGATGCCAGCAGCAGAACGCCCGAGGTGTCGCATAGCAACGCGCTGCTGAACTGGTGATGCGCAACGATGACGTTGAGCGCCGCTGTAATGACCGCAGCGCCAGCATCGCTCGGCTGCGCCATCCAGTCCCGCAGCTCACTCTGGAACAACGGGCCGGTGGCCAGCATGGTGGCGTCGGCCACGAGATTCGACCGCCACAGGGCGATCTCGGAGGCCTTACCCTGTGCGATAAGCGCGAGCTCTTCCTCGACCATCGTGCGTTGATGCTCTCGCTCCGCCCGGAAGAACACAGCGCCGGCCACGACGATGCAAATGGCGCACAGAACAAACACGGCGACGACGATCGAGGACAGACTCCGGCGGACCATCACTAAGCCTCACGCCCGTCTCGACTTGCCGGCAGGCCGGCAGTCGGGAATGGCGCCGGGGCCCCCCGCACTCCAGGCGCCAGCAGGCCGGTCGGGATAGCAGCAGGGGACAGGCGGACTACCGCGAAACGGCATCGCCACATACGCCGGCACGGCACCAGGTATTGGTGATTTCGGAGCATCGCGGCCTCCCGTAGCCAGTGACTATGAATGAATATGCTGCTGTTGTCAACGTGGTCGGCACGGGACCAGTCAACTCCATCCTTTCAACAGCCGTTCCATCCGTTCTGTTTCACCACCAGGGTTAGCCAACGTCCCTGTCACGATTTCACACGCTACCGCCGGACATGGGATACTATTGCTTCATTGCGGGCTGTCTCGCGCCCAACTCAGAGCCGGCGGATCGCCGTCCACTTCGGGGCCACAGCGCGAATCATGAGGCCACTTTCGTGGTTGTCGCGGTAGAGTACGCCGCGAGTCAGTCCCCTCATAGGAGTATTAAGAAGTGATACCTGATGAGTTGTCCCAGGTTGGCCTTCCCGACGACCTCTCCGCCACGCTGGCCGCTGCGCCGCAAGTTCGCATCGCCGGCAGCGTTGAGGAGCTGTTCGATTGGGCTACCGGAGACCGGCGCTGCGACCAGTATGAGGTGGCGTACACGCTGCCTGACGGACGCAGGGTCACGGAGGCGGTCGTCGCCCGGGTACGGAACGGCATCTCCGCCAACTACATAGAACCCCACATGAGGCGCCGCGACCCCGATTGCATGGTCATTGGAGACGACCGCGCCACGGACAAGCCCCGTTTCAAGGAGCGATTCGGCTACGAGTTCGAGCAGCTGCGCCAGGAGACACTCAAGTGGCTCTCGGAGCAGGAACTGGCGGCCTTCTTCTTTAAGACCGGTTTTCGCGACCTGGGCGCCCATGCCATGGCAGTGGTGCCGGCCAATGCGGGGTTCTTCGCGCTCGGCCTGGCCATGCTGCAGGGCATCCTGCCATTCGATTCGCTCATGACCGGCTTCAAGCCAACGGTCTTCGTGCTGGTGGCGCCGCCGTTTCGCCACACGCACTTCGCCGGCAAGCAGGTGGTGGTTCATAACCGCTTGCCCGGACGCCACGAGATCTTCTCCTACAATCTCTATCCCGGCCCCAGCGCCAAGAAAGGCATCTATGGCACGCTGATACGCAAGGGGGAGAAGGAAGGCTGGGTCGCGGCGCACGCCTCAGCGGTACAGGTTGTCACACCGTACGACAACGTCATCACCATCATGCACGAGGGCGCCAGTGGCGGCGGCAAGAGCGAGATGCTGGAACAGCCTCCCCGACTGCCAGACGGACGCCTGCTCAAGGGCACCAACATCATCAGCGGAGAGCAGCGCTTCCTCGAGATTCCGCGAACCTGCGACCTCCATCCAGTGTGCGACGACATGGCGTTATGTCACCCCGCCCTGCAGAAGAAGGATGGCCGCCTGCGCATCGCGGACGCGGAACAGGCATGGTTTGTGAGGGTCGACCACATTCACGCATACGGCACCGACCGCGACCTCGAACGACTGACGGTGGAGCCGCCGGCGCCGCTGCTCTTCCTCAACATCGATGCGGTCCCGCGCAGCACGGCACTCATCTGGCAGCACATCGAGGATGCGCCCGGCGTGGTCTGCCCCAATCCACGCGTCATCATCCCGCGCCGCATCTATCCGAACATCGTAAACCGGCCCGTGGCCGTGGATATCCGCAGCATGGGCCTGCGCACACCTCCGTGCACGCGGGAACGCCCCAGCTACGGCATCGTCGGGCTGTTGCACGTGCTGCCGCCCGCGCTCGCCTGGCTCTGGCGGCTGGCGGTACCCCGTGGAGAATCCAATCCGAGCGTGGTGGATACGGACGGTATGAGCTCCGAGGGCGTGGGCAGCTACTGGCCCTTCGCCACGGGTACAATGGTCGATCAGGCCAACCTCCTCTTCGAGCAGTTCGAACAGACCACCCGCATCCGCTACATCCTGGTGCCAAACCAGTACGTCGGCGCCTGGAAGACCGGCTTCATGCCGGAGTGGCTGGCGCGCGACTACCTGGCGCGCCGCGGAAATGCGCGCTTCCGGCCCGGACAACTGGTCAAGGCCCGCTGCTCGCTTCTGGGCTTCGCGCTCGACTCGATGCGCATCGAGGGTGTCCCCATGGCCAAGGGCTTCCTCCAGGTGGATACACAGCCGGAGGTGGGCGAAGAAGGCTACGATGCCGGGGCCGCCATACTGCGGCAGTTCTTCGCCAAACACATCCAGCAGTTCCTCGGACCCAGGCTCTCTCCCAGGGCGCGAGAGATCATCGAGTGCTGCCTTGACAACGGCTCAGTGGAAGACTACCTCCGCCTCCTGCCCGGCATGGACGAGATGGTCGAGCCGACAGACGTGAGCGAGTAGGCTGTGCGACGAACCGGCTCAGGACGGCCGCACGTCATCGCCGGCCGACGACCCACCGGCGGCGGCGCGTCTTCCGCCCGTGAGTCTCACGTTGGCGGCGGTCGCAGAGACGGCTGCGTCGACACGTGTCCGCCTCGTCTCCGGCCGCTTCGCCGTGTGGATCCAGTAGAGGATGCTCTTGCGGTAGGAGGCGGGAAAGGCCTCCCAGTGCTGCCGCGCTCCTGAAACCGCGTCCAGACTCGCCGCGAAGTCCTGCGGCACATCCAGTGCATCAATGGACTCCAGGTAGTCCCACGCGCCGTTTTCCTTCGCCTGCTCGACGATAGCCATGCCATGCGGCGTCATGAGCCCCTCGTCCACGAGTCTTGCCACGCGCTGTTTGTTCGATCTCGACCAGTGGCTGCGAGGATTCCTCGGCGTACACAACAGCATGCTCATGCTTTCGTCCAGTTTCATCAGCCTGCCGTCTATCCAGCCGAAGCTGACCAGCTCATCCACGATCTCATCGTAGCGGGGGCGTGGCTTTGCGGTCGCCACGCGATAGGTGACGAGCCACATGCCCGGAGACGATGCATGGTGCAGTTCCAGCCACGACCGCAGTTCGTGACGGTCCTGTACCAGCAGTCGCTCAAGGGTGTCAAGCTTTGATGCCATGGTATTGACCAGGAGACGGTTCTTTGCGGCATCACGTTGCACCAGGCAGCCACGGTTGTCAAACGGCGAAGCGCGTCGGAGTCTCCGCGCAGCATGCAACGTACTAGTCCTTCGAGCACCACCGCACATGCAGTAGCAAGAGGACGGCAGCGATCGCCGTCGCCACGGCGAGCGTGCCCCACACCGGCAGCTCTCCCGGCGCCTCCGCAAGCCCCCGCAGTATGAAGAGCGCACCATTGAGCGCCAGCACCGTGAGATAGAGCGCACCCTGGACCGATGCGAGTATGGCGATCAGGTAGCCCCAGGGATGCCGCCGCCACAGAAGGATCCCGCCAAGCGCAAGCGCAGGAACCATCAACGTCAGGTCGAGCGCCGCCACCAGCTTGAACGTCTCCGGGCTGCCGGGAGTCGGCCGTCCCGCCAACACATACCCTGCCCACATCACCACCCAGACGACCGTGAGTCCTACAGCCGCGAACACGAGATAGCCGCCAACGAGCTTCACCGGGGTGCGAGGAGAGAATCCTGCCGCGACCGCGTGCGCGTTGGTGCGAGAGAGCACCAGCACCATTGCCGCCGTCGCGAGCAGCAGTGCTGCGATGTACAGCAGGAAGAACGCGTTCAGCGCGGCGCCGAAGAGATAGAACGCGTAGTTGTAGGCGGCATAACCCAGACCGCCCAACCACAGCAGTCGGCCAGGCAATGCGCCGCGTCGCTCCAGCGCGAGACCGACAAGCAGCAGGGGAAGCGCGAGGACAAGCGTCACCAGGTCGTTGCCAAACCATGTCTCGCTCACGTAGCCCGCGTCCCGATACAGCCCCGGTAGTACGAGGCCGAGCAAAGCCTGCACACCCATACAGCCGGCGAGAAACAGGGACAGAAGATAGGGAGTATGGATTGATCCTTTTGTCATCTGTCGCTCGCGTTGCGCCATCATGCCACCTCCCGCAGACTCAACAGTGAACCCATCCGGGCAATCAGGGTCTTCGTAATTGCAGGCCATTGAGGGCCGTGACTGGCACGCACAGTGCCGACGACAGAGGACGAGAACCGACGAGGCAAGAACTGGCTCCGCAGGTAGGATTCGAACCTACAACCAGACGGTTAACAGCCGCCT
>CAYNXN010000028.1:0-12943 GCA_964401175.1 uncultured Dehalococcoidales bacterium
CGATGTGCGGTGGGTTCACCCAGTGAACGAGCACGACGCGGTCCTGCCTCCTGGTGTCTGCGGCGAACTCGCTTATGAGCAGCGAGGAGCTGTTGCTGGCGAGGATAGTGCGTTCCGGGCAGAGTGTGTCGAGGCGGTTGAACAGGTCCCGCTTGAGGTTGATATCCTCCTTGATGGCCTCGACAACGATGTCGGCATCACGCACGGACTCTGCCAGATCGGGTTCTGTGCGGATGCGGGCGAACGCGGCGTCCGCCTCCTCGCCGCTGATGAACCCATTGTTCACGAAGATGCGCAGATTCTCCTTCACACGAACCATCGCCCGGTCGAGCATCTCCGATGCGATGTCGTTCAGGCAGACGTCGTAGCCACCCATGGCGAACACCTGAGCAATGCCATGGCCCATGATGCCTGCGCCGATAACCGTGATGTTGCGTACATCATCCAGCTTCATCTATCTCCTCCTCGTTGACTGCATGGCCCGTCGGGAATCGCCACTGCCTCTTGTGGTGCGACCTCACAAGGTAGCCTCTGGCGACCTAGAAGAGACCGTGCACCTTGCCGGTGGCCGTGTCCACATCGATGCGGCGGAAGGCGGGATTGGAGCCGGTCCCCGGCATCAGGCTGATGCTTCCGGCCACCGGACAGAGGAACTTGGCGCCGGAGTACACCAGCACATCGCGAATTGGCAGCGTCCATCCCTTGGGCACTCCTTTGAGTGTCGGGTCATGGCTCAGGCTCAAGTGCGTCTTCACCATCATGGTCGCGTACTCATCGTACTGCGGGTCGCGCTCGAACGCCTTGGCTTTCGCCTCCGCCTCCGGCGACCATACCACGCCATCGGCCCCGTAAACCGTGCGCGCGATCCGCTCCACGCGGTCGCGCAGCTTCATATCCATCATGTAGAGATACTCGAACGGAGTCTCCTCGTTTGCCGCATCGATCACCGCATCGGCAAGCTCCAGTGCGCCATCTCCACCGTGCGCCCAGTGGGTTGCGGCGGCACACCGGGCGCCGACCCGTTCCGCGGCGCGGCGTACCACCTTGATCTCCGCCTCGGTGTCGGTACTGAACACGTTGATGCAGACCACAGGCCGTATCCCGGACAGCTTGATGGTGTGCAGATGATGGATGAGGTTGGCCACTCCCTTCTCGACCAGGCCGACGTTCTCTTTCGTGTACTCCTCCGGCAAGGCGCGTCCGGGTACCACCGCCGGGCCGCCGCCGTGCATCTTCAGCGCCCTGATGGACGTGGTGAGGACCGAGACATGAGGCCGGAGGCCGCTATAGCGGCACTTCACGTTCCAGAACTTCTCAAAACCGATGTCGGCGGCGAAGCCGCTCTCCGTCACGTGGTAGTCGAACAGCTTCAGTCCTATGCGGTCGCCGATGATGGAGGACTGCCCTATGGCGATATTCGCGAACGGCCCTGCGTGTACCATGCAGGGCTGGTATTCCACCGTGGAGCAGAGCGTGGGGTTGATGGTGTTCCGCATGTATGCGGTCATGGCTCCCGCCACCTCGAGGTCGGCCGCGGTCACCGGATTCCCGCTCTTGTCGTAGGCCATAGTGATGTGGTTGATGCGCTCACGCAGGTCAGCGAGGTCGGTGGCGATCGACAGAATGGCCATGAGTTCCGAGCTCACGGCGATATTGAAGCGAGACTGCATGGTGTAGCCGTCCATGCGTCCGCCGAGGCCTATCACGATGTTGCGCAGACTCTGCGCGCAGAAGTCGATGATCCAGCCCATCTCCACCCTGGTGGGGTCGATGTCGAACCGCCGCAGGCCGGTGCGCTGCAGCAGTTCCTCGTCAGTGTAGTTGCGTTCATGCTGCATGCGCGCGGTGAGGGCGACCATTCCCAGGTTATGGGCATTCATGATGTCATTGATATCACCAGTCAGGCCCATGGAGAACTCAGTCATCGGAATGAGCAGCGCGTTGCCACCGCCAGCGGCGGTGCCCTTGATATTCATGGTTGGTCCGCCAGAAGGCTGGCGCAGGCAGCCTCCGACATTCTTGCCTCTCTTGCCCAAACCTTCGATGAGCCCGAGCGAGGTTGTGCTCTTGCCTTCACCCAGCGGGGTTGGGGTGATGGCCGTTATCTCGATGTACTTTCCGTCCCGCTTGTGGCGCAGGCGCTCCATTATCCTGATGAAATCAAGTTTGGCCAGCCGCCCGTATGGGATTATCTCGTCCGCCGCCAGCCCGAGCCGCTCCCGCCATTCATCCGGAGTCGGCATCTGTGCCTCGGCAGCCTCAGCAATCTGCCAGTCCTTCATCGTGGTTGCATCGTAGGCCATGCGCTCTCTTCTCCTCCCGCGCCCCGTCGACTCCGGCCGGCGGCGCTGCGCCGGCGGCGCCCAGCAGGGGCACGAATGACGCGATTCTATAATGCGCGCGAATGGCAGTCAAAGCACGCGACTGGACGCGGCAGTTGGTCTCCAGGCTGTCAGCGATTACGTCTGTTGCACACCATAGTAGCGTCGGCCTAACGGGGCGAGCAGGGGTGGGGGGATGATGCCGCTACGGTACACGCGGACGGCGATGCGCATGAAGGACTGGGAGGGCGATTTCTGTTCGTAGCGCTGTTTCGCCTGCGCAAAACGCTCTGCGGCGGACTCCGTGGCGACTTCGCGCAGCGTTCGTTTCTGTTCACGCGCATTCAGTACCAGCATCGCCGTCTGGTCGTACAGGCGCCGGTGGATTATCGACGTTATCTCTTCCCGTCCAAGTCCGGCGCGGGACATTGAGCTTCCAAGCACGCCGCCGCAGTTGGCCACGAAATCCGGCACCAGCAGCACGCCCCGGGCTGTGAGCGCATCTTCCGCCTCCTCCGTTGCCGGTACGTTCGCGCCGGGGCAGACCACTCGCGCCTGCAGCGAGCTCATGTTCTGTGCAGTGATGGTGTGCATCTCGGCGCAGGGGCAGTAGACATCGGCCGGAACCGCCAGCAGCGAGGGCGGTGCGAGGTCTCCGAACTCGCGTCGCAGGACGACTTCGTCGCCCAGACGGCGTCTCAAGGCTGACAACTCCGGGATATCCAGTCCATTCTCATTGTAGAGTCCGCCCTTCTGTGTGGAGATGGCGATCACCTTTGCTTCGGCTTCGTGAAAGCAGCGCGCCGCCGAGGCGCCGACATTGCCGAAACCCTCAATGCTGACGCTCATGCCGCGGATGGGCATCTCCAGGGAATCCGCAACTGCCAGGCCTGCGGCACAGACACCCACGCCGGTATACATGCCGGATGCAGTGAACATAAGGCTCCGCGGTTTCGGTTTCACACCTGCGGCCGCCAGCACCATCTTGATGTCCCGCATGGAGGAGCCCATGTCCTCTCCTGGCACGTACCTTCCCGTGCGCAGATAGGGCTCTATGGCGCGTCCGAAGGCACGCAACATCAATGCACGGTCGATCTCGGATGTGTCCGGTGGCATGAGCAGGCCAGCCTTGGCCCCGCCGACAGGGAGGCCGGCCCAACCGTACTTCAGCGTCATCGTTCTGGCGGCCCCTCGGAGACGCTCGGCGGTGACATCGTGTGCGATGCGCAGCCCGCCGTGAGCACCACCAGCTACCAGCGAGTCGATGACGAGGTATCCGGTCGTGTTGACTGCGTCCTCCACATGTACCTCGAACAGTATGCTCATGCTGGCTCCTCCTTGATCGCCCCGATGGCAAGGTATCTGCCTGTCCGGTAGCGGACCCGTGTTCCGCCGAACCGCTCGCATGCGGCGAACAACCGCTCCAGCAGGCGGTCGCACCGAGCCCGGAAGATTCTCCGGACGCAGGATTCGCAGAGCCGCACCAGACCGTCCGGGTGCGGGTAGTGCAGGATCGCGCTCTCATGCTGCACCGTCAGCCCGAGGCCTTCGAGGATGCTGCGCAGCCGGTTGAGCGGCACCGTGACTCCAACGTAATAGGGCGCGAGGCCGAGGCGCATCCATAGCTGGACCAGCCAGCGTGGCGGATACGTCCACGCCGCCGGATTGTCGATGGTCACTATCAGTCTACCTCCAGGCGCGAGTACTCTCGCCAGTTCCTCCAGGGACTGGTGTATCTCAGCTTCGGTTCTGAAGTGGTCGAGGGTGGAGTCGGACACCACGAGGTCGAACGTCCGCTCTCTGAACGGAAGACTTCTCACATCACACGTCACGTAGCCGTGCAGTGTGCCGATGTCCCGTCGATGCCGGGCGCGCCGCAGCACTGTGGTGGATATGTCGATTCCCGTAAAGACGTGCGGCCAGGGCAGCAGTGAGAGAAACTCCTCGTCGTTGAAGGCCTCGGCAAAGAGGTCCGTCTTGAGTCCACGGCGAGGAGCAGTGCCCGAGGTCCAGGACTTGATGAGGTTGGCGTATACCTGCCGCTTGTGGTGGGCGAGCACCGGGTTTCGGTGCTTCACATCGGTCCAATCAGATGCAACACGCTCCCAGCCTCTGGCGGTCGTCGCGTCGGGTGGTCTCATTCGCGCTATCATGCAGCCGGCGAGAGTGTCAAAGGTGAACGCTCCCTCGTGCGGCCCAATTGTAGCAACAGTCATGCTCTGGGGCGACATCTGACACGTCCCTGCCGCCAAGGGTGGCGTCGAAGCTCTCAGGCCAGGGCTGGTTTCTGTTGGCGCGGATGGTATCGCGGTGTTAGAATATCGCAACCTTTAATTCAACCCCGCGAGGTTGGCAAGGGCGTCATGAGCGGCAGTCATCTGGACAGCGCGTCAGGCACAGGCGGTCTCACGCCCCTCTCGGGGAGTGGGGCGACTGCATGACTGCGAAGGTTCTACTCTCTTCCACCGATATCACCCGTGCGCTGGCACGCGTTGCGCACGAGATACTTGAGCGCAACCATGGCGCCGACAACCTTGTGCTTGTCGGCGTTCGGACCCGAGGAGTCCCCCTTGCTGAGCGGTTGCGGAAGGCCATAGAGGTCTTCGAACATCGTGCAATCCCCGTTGGCGCGCTCGACGTGCTGGCATACCGTGATGATGTTGGTTACGAGCTCTCCTGCTCGCACACCGGTGTCAGGCGCCCCGCACGGGTGCGCGTTCCCGTCGCCGTGGCTGGCGGCTTCCGCGAAGCCACCACGCCGGGAGACATTCTTGCGGATCTTTCCGCGACGCCGCTCAATCGCCTGCCGTTCTCGATAGAGGAACGGAAGGTGGTGCTGGTGGACGATGTCCTGTACACCGGGAGGACGATACGGGCGGCTATGGACGCACTTGTGGACCTGGGGCGACCCTGCAGCATCCAGTTGGCGGTGCTGGTTGATCGCGGCCACCGGGAGTTGCCGATTCGCCCCGACTACGTGGGCAAGAACATCCCGAGCGCACGGAACGAACTGGTGCGCGTGCGTCTTATCGAGACCGATGGGGAGGACTCGGTGACCATCGTGGAGCGAAGCGCCGAGGGAGGGGGACACGAGTGAATAACCTGGAGGTGGTGGCACGGGGCATCGCCGGACGCGGCTTCGCCAGCGTCGACGACTTCTCCAACCAGGAACTGGCCTATGTGCTGGCCCTTGCTGCCGAGGCTGCCGAGCATCGAGAGGCGTTCACCGATGTGTGCCGTGGCAAGGTCATGGCGAGTCTCTTCTTCGAGGCCAGCACGCGTACGCGGCTGTCCTTTGAGACGGCCATGCTCAGGCTGGGCGGCCAGCTTGTGAGCGCGGTAGACATCGGCGCCACCTCCCTGGCGAAAGGTGAGACGCTGGCCGATATGGCGCGGGTGGTCGGTGGATACACCGACCTCATCGTGATGCGACATCCCTGGGAAGGCGCGGCCCGTGTGGTGGCTGAATACGCGGGAGTGCCCGTCATCAACGCCGGCGACGGCGGACACGAGCACCCCACTCAGACGTTGTGTGATCTCTATACGTTGCAGCGTGACCGCGGCCGCCTTCAGGGACTGCGCATCGCGCTGTGGGGCGACCTGAAGTATGGCCGGACGGTGCACTCGCTTGCCTGGGCGCTGGCGCGCTTCGGTGCGACCATCGTCTTCCGGCCGGGCGCCGGCTTCGCCGCTCCGGAGCATGTGTTGAACAAGCTGGCCTCCGACTATGGTGGCGAGCTTGTGCGTGGCGATGTGCTTTCGCAGACCGAGGGCGAAGGCGTCCTGCCGGTCGATGCCCTGTATATGACGCCGCGCAGCCCGCATCAGCTCGCTATGCTGCCACACCTTTCGGCGCAGCTTGAGCTCGACCGGGGGGTCGATGCCCTCTACGTGACGCGGCTGCAGAAGGAGCGGATGCAGGCGCAGAAGAGCGAGTTGAAGCCTGGCGATTACCCTGTGGTCGACCGCCGCCTGCTGGGCAAGAAGGGGTTCGAGCGCAGCGTGGTGCTGCATCCCCTGCCGCGCGTGGACGAGCTCTCTCTGGATAT
Organism: uncultured Dehalococcoidales bacterium; assembly: GCA_964401175.1. GTDB lineage: Bacteria > Chloroflexota > Dehalococcoidia > GIF9 > AB-539-J10 > SKVJ01. The sequence goes on from CAYNXN010000028.1 coordinate 6,371, forward strand.
CGACTCAGACCCACGGAGCCTCTATTTCAAGCAGGCCCATCAGGGTGTGCCGGTGCGGATGGCGCTCATCTCGCTCATTCTTGGCTGCAGTCCGCGCGTGGTGCAGCCGGCCGAGTGGTTCGAGCAGGACTGGAGGCCGGTGAGTCATCCGCGCTACAAGCACGATACAGGCGTGAAATGTCCCAACGACCGCTGCGTCGCCAATCAGCCGTCGGAGATGCGCTACCTGCCGCAACGGTTCGTCGTCGTCTCGGCCGTTCCGCCGAGGCTCAGGTGTGCATACTGCGATCATGAACTGGAGCCGACCGTTGTCGCCACCGCGGAGGCGCTGGACGAGCCGGTCAGTCGCCGAAGATACCACCCGGCCCGCAGTCGCTGGGCCGCCGCGATTCGACCCGAGAACCTGCTCTTCTTTGCGTCCGCTGAAGACGCGGAGAGGGCGGGATTCCGCCCGGGGGCAGCATGAACGTAGTACGGCGCCAACCCCTCGATGTCGTCTTTCACGATGCGAGGCTCATCGATCCCGCCGCAGGCGTGGACGCGACTGGAGATCTCGTGCTGCGTGGCGGCGTTATCGTGGAGCGGCCTCACGAGCTTCCGGCTCGCTGCATTCACGTGAATTGCGCCGGATTGGTCATCTCTCCGGCGTTCGTCGACCTGCACTGTCATCTGCGGGAGCCCGGGTTCGAGGAGAAGGAGACCATCGCTTCGGGCACCGCCGCCGCCGCCGCTGGCGGCTTTGGTGTGGTTTGTTGCATGCCGAACACGCGACCACCACTGGACACGGTGGCGCATGTCCGCGCCCTGCAGGACCGCATAATGCGCGACGCCAGTGTCAGCGTCCTGCCCATCGCCGCTGTTACGCTGGGCCGGCGTGGCGAATCATTAGTCGACATAAGGAGCCTCGCCGCCGCGGGCGTGGTCGGCTTCAGCGACGATGGCGACTACGTGCTTGACTCCGTCGCCATGCGTGATGCTCTCAGCCAGTCGGCGCGGGTGGGTCTGCCGGTCATAGATCATGCGCAGGACGGCCGCCTTGTGTCCGGCGGAGTGCTGAACGAGGGGCCGGTGGCGCGGCGACTGCGTCTACGCGGCATGCCCGCAGAGGCCGAGGAGTTGGCGGTGGCCCGCGACATCGCGCTCGCCCGTCTCACCGGAGGACATGTTCACATTGCCCATATCACCACGGCGAGGGCCGTGGAGATGGTGCGGCGCGCGCGTGAGGAAGGTCTGCATGTAACGGCCGAGGCCACGCCGCATCACCTTGTGTTGACGGATGAGGACTGCGTGGTCATGGATGCCGCGGGTGAGCCACAGTTCAACAACGATGCCAAGGTGAACCCACCGTTGAGAGGAGCCTCCGACGTTGCCGCCGTGGTTCAGGGACTCGCCTCGGGCATCATCGATGCCATCGCCACCGACCATGCGCCGCATGCGGCCGCGGACAAGTCCGGTACGCCCGGCGCGGCGGCGTTTGGCATCAGCGTCTTTGAGACGGCGCTGGCCATGGTGCTCGCCCTGTATCACCGGGGCGAGATTCCGCTCGGTCGACTGGTGCACTGTCTCACTTCCGGGCCTGCTGCGCTGCTTGGTTCGCGTGCGCCGTCGCCGTCGCTGCGCGCAGGCGCACCGGCGAGGCTGGTGCTTTTCGATCCCGATGTGTCATGGGTGGTTGAACCCGCACGCTTCCTTTCCCATGGCAGGAATACCCCGCTGGCAGGCCGGACTCTGCGCGGGCAGGTGCTGGCAACCGTGCTTGACGGCGGGTGTGTGTACGCCTCAAGTGCGCTGGCCGGCAGGTGCAGCGGCGGCGTGCTGTGTTCGTCATCCGATTCAGACTCCTGCGGTGAAGACGCCGGTGTCCCGAACGAGAGGTAGGTGAAAGAGGCTATGGATAGACCCAAGAAAGTCCTGGTTATCGGCTCCGGTCCCATCATCATCGGTCAAGCGGCCGAGTTTGACTATTCCGGGACGCAGGCCTGCCGGGCTCTGAGGGAAGAGGGGATTACCACGGTGCTGGTGAATTCCAACCCGGCTACCATCATGACTGATGAGGGCATTGCTGATATCGTCTACATCGAGCCGCTCACGGTGGAAGTGCTGGAACGGGTGATACAGAAGGAGCGGCCGGATGGACTGCTGCCCACGCTCGGCGGCCAGACCGGGCTCAATCTCGCCGTCGAGCTCGCCGACGCGGGCATTCTGGATAAGTACAGTGTTCGTGTGCTGGGCACGCCGGTGCAGACGATCAAGGACGCTGAGGAGCGCTCGCTCTTCAAGAACCTGCTGTTGCGCATCGGCGAGCCCGTTCCCGAGAGCGCCACCATCCACTCCGTCAAGGAGGCCAAGGATCTGGCTCGCAGGATCGGCCTGCCTCTCATCGTACGCCCGTCCTACACTCTCGGCGGCACGGGCGGCGGCATGGCCTACACCATGGAGGAGCTGGAAGCGGTGACGCTGAATGGCCTCGACTGCAGCATGAGCAAGGAGGTGCTGGTCGAAAAGAACCTCGCCGGCTGGAAAGAGATCGAGTTCGAGGTCATGCGTGACGCCGCGGACAACTGCATCACCATCTGCTGCATGGAGAACATGGACCCCATGGGCGTACACACGGGCGATAGCATCGTAGTTGCGCCCAGCCAGACATTGACCGACCGCGAGTACCAGATGCTCCGCTCCGCCAGCCTGCGCATCATCCGCGCGCTTGGCATCGAGGGCGGCTGCAATATCCAGTTCGCGCTCACCCCACACCCGATGGTGGCGAAGTACTGGGCGCCGGACCAGGTCTGCGTGGAGCAGAGCCAGTACTACGTCATTGAGGTCAACCCCCGCGTGAGCCGCAGTTCCGCGCTGGCCAGCAAGGCCACCGGCTACCCCATAGCTCGCGTCACCTCCAAGGTCGCCACCGGCAAGCGGCTGGACGAGATTCCAAACATGGTGACCGGCAAGACGCTCGCGTCGTTCGAGCCCACCATCGATTACATCGTGGCCAAGATTCCCCGCTGGCCCTTTGACAAGTTCGCCATGGGCGACCGCGTCATCGGCAGCCAGATGAAGGCCACTGGCGAGGTTATGGCCATCGGCCGAACCTTCGAGTCAGCGCTGCACAAGGCGGTGCGCTCGCTGGAGGTCGGCAAGAAGACGCTGCTGTGGGAGGACCCCAAGTGGGGCAAGGAACCGGGCTACGAAGGCTATCCGTTGTATCCGAACGACCTGCGGCTCTGGGCGCTCATGGGTGCGTTGCGCCGCGGCATGACGGACGACGAGGCCTGCCGTGCCACCGGCATCGATCCCTGGTTCCTGCAGAAGCTGCGCAATATCCTCGACATGGAGAAGCGACTGCTTGGCAGCGAACTCACTCCCGAACTTATGAGGTCGGCCAAACGCATGGGCTTCTCCGACGAGACCATCGGTGTGCTTGGCGACCGCCTGCCTGAGCAGGTGCGTGAGCAGCGCAAGCAGTGGGGTGTCGTGCCGGTGTACAAGACGGTGGATACCTGCGCCGCGGAGTTCGCCGCGGAGACGCCGTATTTCTACAGCACCTACGAAGCGGAGAACGAGGCCACGCCCATCGCGGAGAAGAAGGCGGTGGTCATCGGCAGCGGCCCCATCCGCATAGGACAGGGCATCGAGTTCGACTACTGCTGCGTGCACTCGGCCTGGGCGCTGCAGGAGATGGGCGTCAAGAGCATCATCGTGAACTCGAATCCGGAGACGGTCTCCACTGACTTCGATACCAGCGACCGGCTCTACTTCGAGGCGCTGGACGAGGAGAGCGTGAGGAACATACTGGAGAACGAGGGAGAGGGCGCCGCTCCCTCCATCGTTCAATTTGGCGGCCAGACGGCCATAAACATGGCCTGGCCTCTCTCACGCGCCAACCTGCCCATCCTTGGTTCGGGCGCCGAGCCCATCGACGTGGCCGAGGACCGGCGCCGGTTCGAGGACTTCCTCGAGCGGCTCGGCGTGCCTCAGCCGCCCGGCGCGGGTGTGACCAGCATAGAGGAGGCCCTCGGCGTCGCGCAGAACCTCGGGTATCCGCTGCTGGTGCGGCCCAGCTACGTGCTCGGTGGCCGTGCGATGGAGATCGTCTACAACGAGACCGAGCTCATCCGCTACCTCGTGATGGCGCTGGAGCTGGACAGCAAACACCCGGTGCTCATCGACAAGTACCTCTTCGGCAAGGAGGTAGAGGTCGACGCCATCTGCGATGGCGAGGAGGTGCTCATCCCTGGTGTGATGGAGCACATCGAGCGCGCCGGCGTGCACAGCGGCGACTCCATCGCGGTGTACCCCGGCGTGAATCTCACCGAGTCCGAGGTCAATACGATGGTCGACTACACCACGCGCATCGGCCTTGCGCTTGGCGTTCGTGGCCTGATCAACGTGCAGATGGTCATCGTACGTGAGGGCGGCAAGTCATCCGTCTTCATCCTGGAGGTCAACCCGCGCAGCAGCCGTACGGTTCCGTTCATGTCAAAGGTCACCAGCGTTCCCATGGTGAAGCTGGCGACCAAGGTGATGGCCGGCCTCTCCCTCAGGGAGCAGGGCTATCGCGGCGGACTGTGGAAGAGGAGCAAGCTCGTCGGCATCAAAGCGCCGGTCTTCTCGATGTCCAAGCTCATCGGTGTGGACAACTATCTCGGGCCCGAGATGAAGTCCACCGGCGAGGTGATGGGTATCGACTTCGATTTCCCCGGTGCGCTGACCAAGGCTCTGCTGGCATCGAACCTGATGCTGGCGCCCCATGGCAGCGTGTTGCTGAGCATCGCCGACCGCGACAAGACGGAGGCGCTCCCGCTGGTGAAGCAGTTGCATGAGCTTGGCTACGGCCTCTACGCCACCGAGGGCACCGCCGCGATGATCGGCGCCCTGGGCATGCCGGTGAAGATGGTCACCAAGAAGTTGAGCGAGGGTCACCCGAACGTGGTCGATGTGCTGCGCGATGGCTCGGTCAACGCCGTGGTCAATACCATCACCGGCGGCAGGCTTGCCCTCAAGGACGGCTTTGCCATCCGCCGCACGGCGGTGGAGCGCCGGGTGCCATGCTACACATCGCTCGATACGTTGAAAGTGGTCCTCGACGCGGTCTCCGCGGCGAAGCATCCCTATAATGTCGAGAGTATGGCCACGTATCTGAAGAGGAAGAAGTGATTCATCAGGTGGATGCGCGGGTGGCGCACGTGGAGTGCGCCGGGCGTGACATGGCGCTCATCGTGTTTGAGACGGCGGTAATCGCCGCCGCTGCCCGTCCCGGCCAGTTCGTGATGGTGCGCTGTGGCGAGCTCACTTTGCGGCGGCCACTGAGCATTCATGCGGCCGGAGATGGGCGGCTGGCGTTGCTCTTCCGCGTGGCAGGTGTCGGCACGACGTGGCTCGCCGGTCTCGAGGTGGGAGCCACGGTCAGCCTCACCGGACCGCTGGGCAATGGATACTCCCTGCCGTCGACTGAGGAGAGGTCTCTGCTCGTGGCCGGCGGCATGGGCATCGCGCCGCTGTCGTTCCTCGCGACGCAACTGGCCGGCTCTGCCGGAGTCACGCTCGTCTACGGCGCACGCTGTGCCGAGGAGCTCTATCGCCCCTCTGACGCGCTGCGCCGTATGCTGCCGCTCAAGGGATGGCCTGGCGATGTGCCGACCATCATGGCAACCGATGATGGCTCGTGTGGCGTGCATGGCACGGCGTTGCAGTTGGCGCTGCCGCTGCTGGATCGAGTGGAGCGCGTCTATATGTGTGGTCCCATCGGGATGTGTGTTGCTGCGTGCGACTACACCAGCGTCCAGGGGGACGTGGTAGGGGACTGCATGGCCGCGGCATGCAGTGAGGTGGCGCGTGAGCGACTGCTTGCGGCGGAGGTTTCGCTCGAGGTGAGGATGGGTTGTGGCGTGGGTGCCTGCTACGGCTGCTCCATCCCCACGCGCAGCGGCAGGCGGAAGGTGTGTACGGATGGTCCGGTCTTCCGCTTCGGCGAAGTCATCTGGGAGTCGGTGCGAACGTGACCCGGACGGGAGACATAACGCTTGAGACGCGTGGCGATGGCGACGTTCTCGATCTGACGGCGCAGGTGTCCGGCGTGGTGTCGCACTCGGGCGTGAGGTCGGGCCTGGTTGCGGTTGCGGTGGTCGGCTCGACGGCGGGCATCACCACTATCGAGTATGAGCCCGGCCTTGTGGCCGACCTGCGCAAAGCATTTGAACGGGTGGCTCCGGCGGGCGTGGCCTACGCACACGACCAGCGTTGGGGCGACGGCAATGGACATGCCCATGTGCGTGCCTCGCTGCTCGGACCGTCGGTGACCTTGCCGGTGGTCGATGGTGCGGTGGTGCTTGGCACATGGCAACAGGTGGTGTTGGTGGACTTCGATACCCGGCCGCGCACGCGCCGGGTGGTTATCCAGGTGCTGGGAGAATAGCCGAGGCTGGCCTCCCGGCTACCGGTTGCCGCGGATGAGGGAGAGGAACTCGGACCTGGTGACCGCCTTCGTCCTGAACGTGCCCCTGACGGCCGAGGTGATGATCTTCGTGCCCGGTTTACGCACTCCGCGCATCACCATGCAGAGGTGCTCGGCCTCGA
>CAYNXN010000029.1:0-12844 GCA_964401175.1 uncultured Dehalococcoidales bacterium
CCAGGCCGAGAGCACCGCTTCGCGCGTCACTTCGTCCCGCCGCGCCGCCGCCAGACCCGGCTGGTCCCAGGCGAGCATGCGACGCATGACCCTCACGTAGGCCACGAGTGTGGGAGACAGCCGGGCCAGCCGCTCCGAGAGGTACACCTCCTCCAGGCTGCGGTGCACACGCAGGTACTCCTGTCTCTCATCCTCGGTGGCGCCATCCCACCCCGGCCAGAGCGAGCTACTCACGGAGAGCGTCCTCAGCGCGGCCTCATGTATCGCGAGGCCGACAACGCAATCGACGACTTCCGACGGCACTGGCGCGCCGAAGCCGCTGAGTACCCGGGGGTCGATAATCACCGGCGGAGGAGCGTCAGCGCGGCCACGCCGCCGTCCGCCGCCCAGGCGAATCTGGACGAGTTCGGCCTGCGTCGCTGCTCCTCCGAGTATGGACGCGAGTTCGCGGGAGCGGTCGCTCGACCGGTCCACGCGCCAGTAGTCCGAGAGGCCCCGGTACACCGCCTCAGCCACAGGGCTCAGCCTTCTTCTTCGTTGGCCGCACGCGGATCGTCCTCCAGCCACTGCAGGGCCTGCAGCGCGGCCTTCTCCAGAGCAACGTCATCGGTGCCGAAGATGATGGCGGTCTCCACCGCCTCGCGCAGAGAGGCCCCTTCGCAGATCTCCTCGGCCGCCACCAGTAGCTGCCGGGTGGACACCGGCACCGGGCGCGCCGCATGGCGCAGCGTGTGGGCAAATCCGGTCAGCTTCTCCGCCATCCGCGGCGACAGGCCGTGAGCGCGCAGGATCGCCGCCTCCTCCCGTTTCGGTGGGTAGCCCAGCCGCACCGTCCGTGGGAAGCGATCGCGCACCGCCGCATCGAGCGGGTTGGCGCCGTAGAACTCCTCGCCCTCATTGAGGGTGGCGAAGAAGACGACGCCCGGGGCGACCCGCACCTCACAGGTGAGATCGTCGCTCCACAGCGAGCGGCGCCAGTCCAAGAGACCGAGGATGGCGTTCAGCACTTCGGGGTGCGCCCGGTTGATCTCATCCAGCAGCACAACGCAGCCGGTGGTCTCCACAGCGTGAATGAAACGCGCCTTGCGATACCACGTCTCACCCTGGTTCAGCCTGTCCTTGCCGAACCACTGCTCCGCATCGACGAAAGCGCCGCAATGGACCTCGTAGAACGGCCGGCGCCAGCGGGCGGCGAAAACCCGGGCCAGCGTGGTCTTGCCGCAGCCCTTGGGTCCACGAATGAGCACGTTCGCCTGCTCCCCGCGCGCCGAGCGCGAGGCGACCCGTCCCAGCCGCTCCAGGTTCCTGGCGGAGACCCAGAAGCCCTCCTCCTCGGGAGGGACCGGCAACGCAGCTCCATTCGATGTTACGCCGGGGACGGGGCCAGCCTGGAGCTGTGCCACATCGGGATGCGCCTCATTTCCGTGAAATCGGGGCTCGTTCACAGTTGCTCCTGTGCGCCATTCTACAGGCAGCGCCGCCGCCGAACAAACGCCGCCTGGCCTGCTATCAGCGCCGCGCCCGCGCCGGGACCGGACTCAAGCTGGATGGGGCCGCCGCTCGCAGCAGAAAGCCGCAGGCGATGAGGGCGCCCAGCAGGATATAGAGCATCAGCCGGTAGGACCCGGTGACGTCGAAAAGGTACCCGGACAGCCAGGGGCTTATCGCCCCTCCGAGGGAGACGCCCACCATGATGCTTCCCTGTATCGCGCCGTACGCCCTGCCATGGAAGAGGTCGGCAACCGTGGCGAAGAGCACCGGAGGAAGGACGCCGATGGAGAGGCCGAAGGCAACCGCGAAGAGATAGGCCATCCACGGCTGCGAGGCATCGCGCACGAAGAAAAGCAGGAGGGTCGCCGCAACGCTCAGCGCACAGGCAGGCAGATAGACCCGCTCCCGCCCGAGCCGGTCGGAGGCCGAGCTGACGAGGTTGCCAACGACGAATGCGGCGCCGAAGACGCTGTAGACGGCTGCGGCAGCCATGGGGCTGTAGCCGGCGTCACGGAAGAAGTACACCTGGTGCGCGATAGCGATCTTCTCCGCCACGCCCACCTGAAAGAAGCCGGCGAGCCAGAGCATCCAGAACTGTGGCGTCCGGACGGCCCGGCGCAGCGTCCACTCGGTCGCGTGCCAGCCGTGGCGCAGCACCGAATCCTGCGTCGCGCCCTCCTGCTTCGGGGCCGTCTGCATGCGGGGCGCCCTGCGGATGAACAGCAGCACCAGTGGCAGCATGACCAGGATGAACGACAGGCCCGTCATGAAATAGGCGTTCTGCCAGCCGTGCGTCGAGATGAGATACTGGACAACCGAGGCGGAGACCAGGCTCACGCCGAAGCCGGCCGCGAGCACGCCGAAGACCATGCCGCGGTGCTGTGGAAACCACGGGGTCACGATCGCACCGAGGGGGGTGACGCCCACCAGGCTCACTCCAAGCGCTGCGACCAGACCGAAGAGGAGGTAGAAGTGCCACTCAGCGGTCCCCAGCCCGCAGAGGGCAAATCCTCCCCCGAGCAGCAGCACGCCCCCGGCGACGAGGAACTGCGGCCGGAACCTGTCGATGAGTCCTCCAACCACCGGAGAGAACAGCCCGTAGACGAGGATGCTGAGGGAGAACATCATCGCCGTGCTGCCCCTGGCCCAGCCGAAATCCTCCACTATCGCCGGGTAGAAGACCGAGAAGGAGTTGCGCAGGGCGAAGCCGAAGGCCATGACCAGGAAGGCAACGGCGAGGACAACCCAGCCGCGGCTGAATCGTCCATTTTCGCCGGTAGCGCTGCTGCCACTGGGAGTACTCATGGGCTGTGTGATTAGTGCGAAGGCGGCGCAGTCGCCCCAACGGCCACGCACTCGAACGTGAAAGTGTACCAACCAGCGTTTGAGGCTGCAACGCGACGCATTCACTCATCCAGGCTGCAACCGGGGCGGCCTGGTTCACTCATTCAGGAATGTTACTGAGGGGCCATGCGAAGTGATGAGAGTGTGAGCCTCGATGAGAGATAGAAGTACCTCAAGCGGGTGGCGAGGCGGTGCGTCAGGGCAGGGCGCAGGGAACGAGGCAGGCTGCCGACCGCGACACCCCCGCATCGGCGTCTCCGGTCTTTCAGACCCGTGTGTCGATCCACGAGATAACGCGCGAGAAGACCTCCTCTTCGATCTGTTCGACGTGAATCAGGTGCCGCAGGCCCGGAACCACTAGGAACGTGACATCTCCGGAGGCCCGGGCGGCGAACTGTTCGCTCGCCTCAATGGAGGTGACCCGATCCTGGTCGCCGTGAATCAGCAGCAACGGCGACGGAAAGGCCGCCGCGTTGCGGAGCGCCCAGTCGCCGGCATCGCGCGATTCGAAGAAGGTTCGCGGAGAGATGGTGCGATGGACCATCTCATCGCGTGGCTTGGGGCAGCCCCGCCCGACCATGTCCGGCAGCAGCTTCGGGTCCTTCTGCGTCAGGCAGTAGTCCGGGCGCACCACGCGCAGGAAGCGTGCGAGCGCCGCCGCCCACGGAGGCAGCCGGAAGGCAAGTCGCAGCCACGGACTCGACGCGACTACGCCGCTGACCTTCGGGCGACGGCGCAGGGCGAAGTTGAGCACGAGGCTGCCACCCTGACTGTTGCCGAATAGGAAGCGGGGCACTTCCTGCGGGAGACGTTGCTGCGCCTCGTGCAACAGCAGGCCGACATCGTCCAGGAGCTGCTCGTAGGATGGAGCATCGCCACGCGCTCCGTCGGAACGTCCATGACCGCGCAGGTCGAGGGCGACGACGGCGATTCCGGCGCAGGCCAGCTGTCGCATGGCGTCGGCGTACATGCCGCTGTGATCGCCATGACCGTGCACCAGGCATAAGACCGCTCGGGGAGCGCGCGACGCACAGCAGCTCCTGAAGAACAGCCGGGTCCCGTCGGACGCGCAGCGAAACCACTCCTCTCGTACTGTGCCGTCAGCCATCGTTGCTGCTCCGCGGCGGGGAGCGCCTTCACGGTCGCTCCCCGCCTCGTGTCAGAGTTACTCGACCTCGGCCGGCATACGCTGCATCAGACGCTCCAGCGCTATGCCATCGGCAGCCAGCTGCTTCTTGCGGACGAAGAAGACAACCGCACCTATGGCTATCCAGACAGCCGACCACAGCATCGCCTCAGGCTCCTGCAGCGCCATGAAGATGGCGGAGACCGCCATGGCGATGATGGGCACGACGAAACGAAGCGCGCCCTTCAGCTTGATGGGCGCCTTGCGGTACAGTTCCGGCTTGCGCGTCTGCAGCAGCATGGCCGAGATCATGACCGGGATGTAACTGAAGAGGAAGGTGAGATTGGAGGTGTAGACGGCGAAGACCAGCCCCTTGCCGGAGAAGACGAAGATGAGGGCGATGAGCACGCTGGCGGTCAGTCCCCACACGGGGGTGCCGAAGCGCTTGTTGACGGAGCCGAGGCGCTCGGGAATCGCCCTGTCTCTGCCGAGGCTGAGGATGATACGCGAGGAGGCAAGCTGGAAGCCATTCTGCGAGGTCGACACCGCCATGACCACCACCAGGAGGATGAAGGTGGAGGCGACGCCGGGAAGGACCAGTTTGGCCGCGTCGTAAATGGGCGTGCTGCTCTTCGCCTGCTCGGTCCAGGCAAGCGTGCCGGATGCGGTGAGCGACATCAGCACGTAGAGCGTGATGCACACCAGCAGGCCGAGCATGATGCCCAGAGGGACGTTGCGCGAGGGGTTCTTTACCTCCTCGCCGATCTCCGCGGCGGCGTCGAAACCGACGTAGGCGAAGAAGAGCAGGGCGGCCGCCTTCACCGCACCTCCAAAGCCGAACGGGGTCACCGGGCTGAGGTTGGCGGAATCCACCTTCGGCAACCCGGCTCCGATGAAGACGAGGAAGCCGGCCACAAGCAGACCGAACATGATGGTCTGAGCGGTGGAGGATATCTTGATGCCGAGCACGTTCAGCACATAGAAGAAGCCGATGAAGCCCACCATGAGCAGCGGCGCCGGCAGGCCGGGGGCCGCCGTCTGGATGTGGTCGGAGAAAACGAAGGCAGTGAGCGCCAGCGGCGTGATATAGGCCAGCCACCGCGCCCAGCCACCGAGGAAGCCCCAGAAGGGGGTCAGCACGCGACTGGGATAGAAGTAGGTGCCGCCTTCGATCGGCATCGCCGAGGCGACGGCCGCATAGCTCACCGCGACGGTGATCATGGGCAGTCCGATGATGAGGTACGCCAGCCAGACGCCGGGGCCGGCGAGCGCTGATGCCGGACCGGCCAGCACGAACGGCCCTCCTCCGATGACGGCGCCCGCCGCGAGCGCCACGACGCCGAAGAGACCGACGTCACGCTTCAATCCTGATCTGCTTTGCGACATTCGTTTTCCTTTCGTTCTTGATTCCTGAACCTGCTACTCGCGCTCATACAATCCGGCATGCCCCGGCTTCACTCGGCGGCGCCGAAGCTCACCTCATCGCCCACATGCAGCTCCCGGAAGGCCGCGGGGTACGCCTCCGCAACCATTGCCGACGGCACCAGGCCGGTGCAGTGCATCGGGGCGACGAACGACAGCCCCGGAGCGAGTTGCCTCAGGGCGGCGATGGTCTGAGCGGTGCGCTCGCGAGATGCCTGCAACAGGTGGAAGCCCCCGGCGACGGCGTGAATCGGCGCACCTGCGCCGATGCGGATGGCCTGTTTCACGATGTTGATAATGCCGGCATGGCTGCAACCGGAAAGCACCACCAGCCCAAATCCACGCACGTTGACCAGCGTGGACACATCGTCCTCCAGCCGGTCTGGCACTGTAGTGCCCTGGTTGTCAATTGTGAAACAGGCGACTCCTCCCGCCTCCTCGAACGCGGTGACGTGAGCTACCTCGCCGGTCAGCACGAGGCCGGGCAAAGGTTCGGACGGCTCTTTCGAGAGCACCAACTGTGCGCCCAGACGCTCGAGCTCGCAGCGTGAGTTCTCGCCCGACATCGAGTAGTCCATGTAGCCAGGCTCGGTGATGAAGCAGGGGCGGAAGAGCGCGGGATGCCCGTAGACAGGGACCGGCCTGCCGATGCGGCGCAGCACTCCGGAGAGGGCCGCCGTGTGGTCGAAATGGCAGTGAGACAAGACGATCGCATCGGTCTGCTCCACCGGGACCCCGAGGGCCTCCGCATTCCGAAACAGGGTATCAGCCCGCGGGCCCACGTCGAAGAGCACCCGACTGAGGCGCTCGCCTGAGCGGAGTTCAAGCCAGAGCGACAGGCCGAAGCAGCCTTCGAGATACGTATCGTATGCCGGGGCGTTCTCGATCAGGACCACGAGACGAAGGCTGTCCACCGCGCCTATATGTGCTTGTTGCATGCTTCCTCTCCCGCGAAGTAGTCATCGGTCGGGCCCTGTATACACCGGTGCCGGCCGCTGAGTCTGAGTAGTCCGCCTGAGTATCAGTCAGCGAGGACGCTGCCAGCCCGGAAGGGCGGGCAGCCCGGTACCCATGCCGGAGAGGTTGCCCCTTGCGGGACGGATGGAGAGAGACAGAGTGGTTAACATGGTAGTGCTTTCGCCTTAGAGAGCGGCATTATGCTGTCTGCCTGCCCTGCTGTCAATGCTCGCATGCGACAGGTCGCCGACTTGCCAGCCAGAGTGCAGGCTCTCTACAATGGCCGCATCACCGGCGCCCGGCGGCAGTCCGCGGGGCCGCGAAGGAGTGAAGCGATGCATACATTGGACGAGATACGAGCCTTCATGGAGGCCATGGGGGTGCCGGGACGCGACCTCTGGGCGTTGCCGGATTCGACGCTGGCCTTCCCCGATGGCGCGCACTGGCGCATCGAGGTGGCGGGGATAGAGCGGGCTTCGACGATGGAGGCGATGATCGACGAGTCGCGCAAGCGGGGCATCCCGGTTCACCGCGCCATCGCGACGGTGGGCGGCTCAACCTATCTGGACGCCGCGGAGCTGCGGTCGATGGCTCAGATGGCCCATGACGAGGGCATCGAGGTCATCATGGGCATGGGGCCGCGCAAGGGCTGGGACGTTGGCGCCAAGGAGTCGTGCAACTGGGAGGGTTCGATGCTCGGGCTGCGTATCCGTGGCTCGGACAACATCTCCTATTGGCTGGCGGACATGATCAGAAACATCGAGGCCGGCTTCCGTGGCTTCCTGGTGTATGATGAAGGCGTGCTCTCGATCGTCAACGAGATGCGCAGAAAGGGCTTCATCCCCGCCGATATCGTCTTCAAGTGCTCCGTTTTCTCCGGGCACGCGAGCCCGGCTGGCGCGAAGGTGATCGCCGGGATGGGCGCCAATACGTTCAATCCCTGTTCCGACGTCTCGCTGCCGATCCTCGCGGCGATACGCAAGGCAGTGAGCATCCCGCTGGACGTGTACATCTCCATCTGCGACGCGCTTGGCGGCGAGTACCGCATCATGGAGTGTCCCGAGATCGCCCGCGTGGCCGCGCCCTGCTACTTCAAGATAGAGCCGGCCAAGTCCGAGATGGAACTGTACAAGCCGTGGACCGAGGAGGCTGTCCACGCGAACCTCGTGCGCGAGAAGGTGAAGATGGCCGAGGTCATCTGCGAGATCATGGCGCGGCATGCCCCACGGTTGAAGATGTCCGCCGCGCGCCCGGCAGACCTTGCGTTGCCGGTCGTTTAGCCAGCACCGACAGTGACAAAGGAGGGCTTCCCCAGAATGAGCGTTTCGTCATTGAGAGGAACGGTACAGACCGTACTCGGCAGCGTCAGTCCCGAGGAGGTCGGCATCACGCTGCCTCACGAACACTGCCTCATCGACATGTCGATCTGGTTCGTCGAGCCGCAGACGGTAACGGGTAAACAGATGGCCAGACAGCCACTGAGCCTCGATAACCTCTGGTACGTCCGCTACCACCCGTACAGCAACCTGGACAATGTGCAGTTGCTCGACGAAGCGATGGCGGTGGAGGAGTTGCAGCGGTACCGGCTGGCTGGAGGCAGGACTGTTATCGATATGACCAATATCGGATTGGGGCGTGATCCCCAGGCGCTGGCGCGCATCGCGCGTGCCACGGGACTCAATATCATCATGGGTGCAGGCTACTACGTGGAGGAGTCGCTTCCTCCAGGCAGCCCGTTGCACGAAGACGCTATTGCGCGCGATATCGTTCGGGACATCGTGGAGGGGGTCGACGGCACGGACATCCGGGCCGGCCTCATCGGAGAGATCGGAATCAAGGGCTGGCCCCTGACCGAGGGCGAGAAGATCTTCCTGCGCGCATCCGCCATGGCGCAGAAGGAGACAGGCGCCTTTATCAACATCCACACCGGTCGTAGCCCTGCGTCGCCCTACGAGGTCGTGGAGTTCCTGGACCACGTCGGTGCGGATGTGAGCCGGGTGGTAATGAGCCACATCGACCGCACGCTGTTCAGCCACGACGACCGTGTGCGACTGGCCCGGATGGGCTGTATGGTGGAATACGATATGTTCTCACTTGAGGGTTGGATGCCGGAGAACATTCGCATGGCGTATTCCGAGGGCGACCCCAGAAGGGCGGACCTCCCGAACGACGCGGCGCGTGTAGATCACCTCATCGCGCTCATTGAGGCAGGATTCATCAACCAGTTGCTCGTGTCGCACGACCACAACAGCAAGACGCGCCTCTGCCGTTACGGCGGTCCCGGTTATGCGCATTTGCTGAACAATGTCGTTCCCATCATGTTGCGCAAGGGAATGTCCCGGGAGCAAGTGCAGACCATCATGATCCAGAACCCGAAGCGGCTGCTGACGTTTGTTTAGGAGGAAGCGCTGTGGCTCGGCGGTGCCGCGTATAGGGCACAGTGTTGACTGCCGATAGCCGGGCCCACGGCATGATGCAATGGCCGAATGGTGGCAGGTGTTCACCCTGGCGTTCGTGCCGCTGTTCATCGCCATCGATGCGATGGCCCTGCCTCCCATCATTATCTCGCTGAGCGAGGGGCTCACCGGTCGCGAGCGCCGGAAGATGGTGCATATCGCCATACTGACGGCGCTGCTGGTGGGCCTCGCGTTCCTCTTCTTCGGCAAGTTCATCCTCACGCTGATGGGCATCACCGTGGGGTCCTTCGCCATCGCCGGCGGCACCATCCTCCTGGTGCAATCCATCCGCAACATGACGTCTGGCCGCATGATCGAGGCCGTCAAGGAGGAAATGGTCGCCGTCGTGCCTATCGGCACGCCGCTCCTCGCGGGTCCCGCCACGATTACCACGCTGTTGCTGCTGTCATCCCAGGCGCCACTGGCCATCGTGCTGCAGGCGTTCGTCGCGAACGTGCTCATCGCCTGGGCCATCTGCCTCGGCAGCTACCGCATCCTCAAAGTGATGGGGCAGGGAGGCGTTCGCGCGGTCTCACGCGTGTTCAGCCTGCTGCTCGCTTCCATCGCCGTC
This sequence comes from uncultured Dehalococcoidales bacterium, assembly GCA_964401175.1. Taxonomy (GTDB): domain Bacteria; phylum Chloroflexota; class Dehalococcoidia; order GIF9; family AB-539-J10; genus SKVJ01. Next base: position 9,368 of record CAYNXN010000029.1, read on the forward strand.
AGCATGATACTGAAAGGGCTGGCGTTGTCCGGAATCATCCCCTCGGTCCCCTGAGCGAACCGCTGGCATCGGCGATCACCCCGCGCCGGTTGCGCCACTCGGCGCGGGGACCGCCTTCGTAGAGACCAGTCCCGTGGAATGAGACAGCACCACGTGCCTGGCATAATGAAACATGGCGGGGATCAGGCTGCATTGCGGGGCCATCGGTGCACTGCCGCATGTGTCCTGGTCCCCGAGAACTGGAGGGTGTCGGTGGAGGATACGTCGACCGAGTTCTACCGTCATCATGCGCGACGCTACGCGGAGGTGGCCCACGCCTTTCTGCAGTCCGTCTACGTGGATGCCTCGCATCCTCAACTCACCGACGATTGGGTGCTGTTGGCCCGGGCAAAGGATCTGGCGCCAGGCAGGCGCTGCCTCGATGCGGGTTGCGGCGCGGGAGCGCGCGACGTCTACGCGTTGTGGCGTGACGGCTACGATGTCTACGGCGTCGACGCCGTGGAGGAGAACGTGCGCGTCGCTCTCGAGATGCACCCCGAGCTCGCCGGCCGCGTCGGCGTCGCCGACCTGCGTGAGCAGCTCCCCTTCGAGGACTGCAGCTTCGACCTTGTGCTCTGCAACGCGGTGCTGCAGCACATCCCGCACGCCGCTGCGATGCGCACCACCCTGCCTGAGCTGGCAAGAGTCCTGCGCCCCAACGGCGTGCTCCAGCTCATGTTCAAACACGGCAGCGGCGTGCTGACGCTGTTCGACCCGGACTACCGCGTGGAACGCTCCTTCCTGCTGTACGACGAGCACGAGGTACTGAGCGCGCTCTCCGCCCTCGGCCTTGCGCTCGTCGCGTCACGAGCACGCACGGAACTGGGCGGCATCATGTACCTGACCGATTCCAAAGGCGCCGGACACTGTGTCTTCCACGTGCGTAAGCAGGCATAGCGCCGCTGCCTGAGGCCGGCAACTCCGAACCCCGGACACTCTCATCACACAGGCGCGCCCAGCAGAGCACACGGCGCATCAACTCTGGCCGGAACACCGCGCCCCACAGGACGCTCCCGTCTTCCGACGCCTGCCAGTGCCGCGCCTTGGCGGCGACCCACAGTCAAGCCTATAATGGCCCGTCAGTTGCGTTTGTGGAGGCATAACCGCATTGAGTCCCGCGGTCGCACTGTTCATCTCGCTTGCCGTGGTGATGGCACTCCTGCGCTTCAAGGCCACACCCGGTCCCGCCGTGTTCGCCGGCAGTGTGGTGCTGTCGCTCCTGGCGGTGTCCGTCGCAGAGACGCCGCTACTCTTGCTCCACGCAGCGTACGATGTCCAGACGCTGCGCCTGCTGGCCATCGTCATCTGCGCGCTGACGATGAGTCGACTGATGGAGCGACGTGGCCTGCTGTCACAACTTGCTGACGCGCTGGAAGGCATCGGCCCGAAGCGCGCGATCCACATCGCGCCGGCGGCCATCGGCCTTATGCCCCTTCCGGGAGGAGCCCTGGTCTCCGCCTCGGCGGTCAAAGACCTGGTGGCCCGACTGCGATTGAACGCCGAACAGGCTACCTTCATCAACTTCTGGTTTCGCCACCTGTGCGAGTTCGTGGTACCGGTGTACCCCGGGATCATAATGGCCGGCGTCTTCCTGGATGTGCCCCTCTCCTATGTACTGCTGCATCTCGCTCCGGCGTGGATGCTGATGCTCCTGTTCGGGCTGCTGGTCAGCCGGACGATGCTGCGCGGCTCGCCCGATGGTGAGGCGCGTCGCAAGACTGCGACCGAGGTAGTTCGAGAGCTGTTCCGCACCGCATGGCCGGTCATGCTGGTATTTGCCCTGGTTATCGCCGGACTCGACGCTGCTCCGGCGTTCTTCGTCACGGTGCTGGCGCTGGTTGTCTTCCTGCGTTTGAGCCGGGCTGAGGTGCTCGAGGGGCTCCGATACGGCTTCGCTCCGAAGATCCTCTTCCTGTTGTACGCGGTGATGCTGTACAAGACCGTGGTTGAGACCTCGGGCGCAGCGCACGCGCTCTTCGTCGAGATGCAGGCCGTGGGAATGCCGTCCTTCATCATCCTCACCGCCCTGCCCGTCCTCGTGGGGTTGTCAACCGGGCTGTCCTCCGCCATGGTGGGTATATCGATTCCACTCGTCCTCCCGTTCCTGCTGACCGGGCAGGGGGTGAGTGGAGGCTCGTTTCTGCTGGCATACGGCGCCGGCGGCCTCGGCTACATGCTGTCGCCGCTGCACCTCTGCCTGGTGCTCTCCGCCGAGTATTTCCACGCCCGCCTTGCCGCCGTGTACCGCTATCTCGTGCCGCCCGCGATCGGCGTGCTCCTCTGCCTCATCCTCTTGAGCCTGGTGCTCGACTAGGTTGAGGCCGGCCGGCTTCACGTTGTCGTCTCCTCACGAATCATCTATACTTACGCGATTGTCTGCGTATCCAGGTTAATCGAATCCCGCGGACGCCCAAATCGATCGACGCGTTCCATGAACTCATCCGCTGAGATTGCCACGAAGCGAGGAGCGGTCGCGACGCCGTGAACCCCTCGCTGGCGCTGCTGCTCTCGATCGCAGCCATCCTCGTGTTGCTGCGGCTGAAGCTTGTACCCGGCCTTGCCGTCTTCCTCGGCTGCCTCGTGCTCTCGGTGCTGCTGCTGCCGCTGCTGGAGACGCCACGCCTGATGTTCGACACCCTCACGGACGTCGGCACGCTGCGCCTCATCGGCATCATCATCTGTTCCTTCTCTTTGAGCAAGCTGATGGAGATGAAGGGCCTGCTGTTGCGGCTCTCGCGCACCCTGGAATCGGTCGGGCCCAAGCTCGCACTGCATGTGGTGCCGGCAATCATCGGGCTCGTCCCCATGCCCGGTGGTGCGCTGGTGTCGGCCACCGCCGTCAAGGGACTGGTGACGCGACTCGGCCTCACCCCGGCGCAGGCGACCTACATCAACTTCTGGTTCCGCCACCTGTGGGAGGCATCGATCCCGGTGTACCCGGCCGTGGTCGCCGCCAGCGTCGTCCTCGCGGTTCCGCTGGGGACGGTGGTCTCGACCATGGTGCCGTCCATCGTCCTCATCGCCGTCTTCGGCTTGATCGTCAGCTCCCGCTTGCTCAAGGGCGTTGAGTCTGAACGAAGCGAGTCGCTCCCGGCGCGCACCTTCATCAGCGAGCTGTTCCGCACCGCGTGGCCGGTCATGCTGCTGGTGGCGCTGGTGCTTGGAGGTCTCGAGGCCGCATTTGCCTTCCTCCTGGTTCTGGCGCTGCTCTGCGTGCAACAGCGCATCTCGAAACAGGAGTTGTTCAAAGCCCTGCGCTATGCGGTCGGGCCGCGAGTCATCTTCCTGCTGTTCTCGGTGATGTTGTACAAGACCATCGTCGAGTACACGGGCGCTGCGCACTCGCTCTACGGCGATCTCAACGCGCTCGGTGTGCCGCCCGCCGTCATGCTGGTGGCGCTGCCGATGCTCATCGGCTTCTCCACGGGCCTGTCGGTG
>CAYNXN010000030.1:0-12748 GCA_964401175.1 uncultured Dehalococcoidales bacterium
AGATGGGGTATCACATCATGCGAACGTCATTCACGACCTGGCCTGGATGCGAGACCACAGTGTTGCACAATGGATTGCGCTTCAGGCTCAGAGGGCGCAGTGTACGGTATGCGGCACGAGCAACTACTGGTTTGCCCGCCGCTGCAGAGGGTGCGGCAGAGAGGCTGGGCAGCCACATTCATGACAGCCTGGCATGTGACTGGAAGCGCTCTAATGCCTGGCGCCAACTTGAGCCATATAATCGACGAGGGGGATGGTGGCCTTCACAACCGTGCCCTCTCCCCTCGTGGAGGCCACATCGAGTTTCCCGTCGAGCGACAGAACGCGTTGTTTCATGCCAAAGAGCCCAAGATGAGCCGCGTTGCGAAGGGACTCTCTTCGGCGACGTGTGCTGAAACCCTTCCCGTTATCACTGACCTCCACCATTATTCTTCCCGATTCGAATGTCAACGCCACAGTAGCCGCCTCGGCGCCTGAGTGCTGTCTGACATTGTTGAGTGCCTCCTGGACAACTCGGAAGCAGGTGGTCTCAGTCTGCGTATCAAGTCGCCTGGCAAACCCCTCCGTACGCACCGCCACGTCAATGCCGGCCTCAGATTGAAAACGCTCGGCCAGCCATTTCACGGCGGCAACAAGACCTAGGCTATCAAGAATGCTGGGCCGGAGATCGTAGCAGAGTCGACGCATTTCGTTTGAGAGCCGCAGGGCCTCATCACGCATCCATTCCAGCCCGTCGTTGCCAAATACGGAGGCCGAATCCACAGGGGGACGCTTGCGCGTATTCTCGGCTACATACGCGATGGCCATCATGGCCTGGATGACTTCATCATGCAGTTCCTGAGCGATACGACCTCGCTCATCCTCCTGGGCCTTGAGAACCGCTCTGATATAAAGTTGCCGTTCATTCTCCCGGTCAAGCATTACCTTTCGGAAGGTGGCCCGCCACTGGATCTCCAGGGCTGCAGCGCCGCTAACGAGGAGTGGCATCGAGAAGAGTGCGACATTTCTGACGAGGTATGCGAAGTTGAGCGAGTAGTGCAGAACTTGCGGCAGAATTGCGAGGAAGGAGACACACCAGGTGGCTATGCATCCTTTGACCCCGAATCGGACCGTCGCGTAGATGAGTGGGATGAAGTAGAGTGTCCCGATGGTGCTGTGGACAAACTCGAAGATGAAGAAGCGCCACAGTGGAGGGCGCCAACTCGCATAGAGCGTGTAGTAGAAGATCGTTATGACCACCAGAAGAACAATAACGACGCAGAAGTCGGCACTGACCGCCGACAACCTCGGGGTCTTCCACCATGCCAGGGCGCGCAGCTTCACGAGCCGCTCCTAGTTGAAGTCATTGACCGTCAGCAATCCGGCGCGAAGTGCTTGAGCGACAGCCTCCGTCCGACTGGCAACACTAAGCTTCTCAAACACCTGTTCCAGGTGACTGCTGACCGTTCGCTTACTGAGTCCAAGATGGTCACCGATCTCCGCATTGCTCAGCCCTCTCGCAACCAGTCGCAGAACTTCGAGTTCGCGGCATGTCAGCGATTCTTCACCGGAATCCGGCACATACGCGGGTCTCGCGGATCCGTCGGGCAAGTGCTGCACCAGGAGCTTCAGCGCCGTCGATGACAAGACTGCTTCACCAGTCGCGACGGCGCGCACCGCCTGCACCACTTCATCGCCAAGCACGTCTTTCGTGAGATATCCCGCGGCGCCCGCCTGCAGCATCGCTGAAACATGCTCGAGATCGTCGTGGACCGTCAAGGCCAGCACAATGGTCTTGGGACTGCGTGACTTGATGCTCCGTGTGGCCTCGATGCCATTGCAGACGGGCATGGCGATGTCGATTAGAACGACATCTGGTCGCATCGACACGACTGATTGCACAGCCTCATCGCCGTTCGTGGCCTCTCCAACCACTTCGATGTCCGGCTCAGCAGCAAGAGCGCTCCTCAACGCTTGCCGGAACAACGGGTGGTCGTCGGCGAGAAGAACGGTGATGCGCCTCCCCGTCTCTGCCTCATTCGGCGCATCATCAGCCTGCAGCGGAACTGCCTCCACCGGATTTGCGGCTAGACCGCGGAACAGCACACCCGCGACATTGGTCGATGCTTCGCGACTCAATTAACCCCCAGACCCAGTCAGACCTAGTGAATAGATTTCGCATCGCGTTGTCAAATGATGTGTGTGTAGAGTGAAGCACACCGGGCACTCGTGAGGTTACCGAACACCTTGGCGGCATCTGCAACACGGGTTCTATCGACTCCTCATGACCGATGTCGCACCCCAGGAATTCACTGACTCGGAGCACCGGGAGTTGTACTCGCCTGCATGACTGCCGACTTGCACGATACCTACGATACAAGAGATCATCCGCATTGAGACAGCCGCGACCTCAACCATTCCTGAGACATCGATATCGGTCTGGCAACGTCGTCGAAGAAGGTGGCCATTCCCCGATGTCATGCGGGCAGATCAAATCGAACCTGGATGCGTGGCCGCGTTACACCGCGCAGACCCGGGCTTTGCAGCTAATCGAGTGCAATTTCGCGACGTTCCAAAGGCGGCCGGAACGAGCGCGAATCCGCGAGGCATGACGCGGAATACGCGCCCGCGTGCTGATACCTGTCGTATGGAACGGCAGTGAAGACCAACGTGCGCCGGGGGGCCATGCACCATGCACGACGTTGGTCGACCCGTGATCTCGCTAGTTCTCCCCCGGATCTGCATGTCCTAATCTCCCGGTGAGCACCAACCAGGCCGCAAGGGCGGCGAGGCCGACCCAGCCGCTGAGGCTGGCTATGGTGCCGCCAAAGGTCATGTTGACCCCCGGGAGAAGGAAGAGCATCGGCAGCCCGGCCGTGGCATTGATAGAACCGTGTGCCAGCGCGGGCGCCCACGGACTCCGCGTCTCGAGATAGAGCCAGCACATGAACATGCCCAGCAGCACACACCAGACAACCATAAGGAACACTCCGAGCACCGGATGCTCGGGGTAGTTGTGTCCCTGCAGGATGACCGGACCGTGCCATAGACCCCAGATCACTCCATTCAGCAGGATGGCCTTCCATTTGCCGATCTCGAGCATTCGGTACAGCAGGAAGCCTCTCCAGCCAAGCTCCTCGCCCATGCTGCCAAGTATCACGTTGATGAGCGGGGCCACTGCGATCGCTGAGACGACTTGCCCCATTACGACGAGCCATGCAGGCACACCGCTGCCCGCAGGCACCGCCGCCATGATGAAAGAGAAGGTGGGATCAAACCGGCCGACGCCAAGAATCAGCGTAACGCCAAGTGTGATCAGCGCCAACACTGGCGGGGCGAGCCAGGCCCAGAGATAGAACCGCTTGGGGCCGAGCCGCCTCAGGTTCAGCGTATTCAGAGATTCACGGGCGATGAAACGCGTGACGATGATGGCGGCTGCTCCCGGCGCAAACATGGCCAGCATCCACGTAACAACGGCGGAACCGGGAATCCAGAGAGGCGCCAGAAACAGCGGCCAGGACAGCGCAACGGTTATGATGAGGAACCAGGTTACGTTCTTCTTGTGTCTCACCAAACGCTCCTCGCGGCATCCTACGGGCAGATTGATCGCCACGCGAGAGGTGATTGTACACGAGCTTCACACTGACACACACGTGTACAACTCCGGAGGTGATACGGGTGCTCGTGCCAGCCACGAAAGTGGCCGCGCAAATCCTTGCTGATGATGGCCGGATGCGTTTCGTTGTGAGCGGCAGCGTTATCACATCGCGCGGCACTGAACGTACTGGCAGCCTGTGCTATGAACGCCACTCAGTGCTGCACAGACGAAGCGCCGGCGCCGGGGAGCATCTCTCGGCAGACCGGCGGTCAGAAATCGCGGACTTCCCGCAGCAGCGGCTTCAACGAGAGGCGTGCCCAGCGACGCGACAAATCCGATTTGACTCCTATAGAATAGGCCGCCAGTGGCCGGATACCTCCGGCTTAAGGAGAGAGCGTATGAACCCAATTACCAGTGAGCGCGTCTTCGGAATGGAAGCCGAGAAGGGGCGCTGGATACTCGTCATCGCTGGCTTCCTCATCAACATCTGCCTCGGCAGCGTCTACGCCTACAGCGTGTTTCGGAATCCGGTGCAGGGTCTTTTTCAGTGCAGCGCGACGGAGAGCGGTCTGCCCTTCATGGTCTTCCTGGCCTTCTTCGCCGTGACGATGTTCTTCGGTGGCAAGTTGATGGGCACGATGGGCCCGAAGAAGATCAGCATCTACGGCGGCATCCTCGTAGGCGCAGGTTGGATACTCTCTGGAATCCTGCCGCAGATGGTGTGCAGCATCTGGACGCTGGTGCTGACCTACGGCGTGATTGCCGGTTCGGGCGTCGGCCTTGTATACGGCGCTCCCATCGCGGTCTCGACACGCTGGTTCCCCGACCGCAAAGGCCTGGCGGTTGGTCTCACAGTCGCCGGCTTTGGTGGCTCACCGTTTGTCACGGCAAACATAGCGCGGCCGCTGATTGAAAGCAGCGGACCGCTCCAGACCTTCCTGTTCATGGGCATCGGACTCACCATCGTCATTATCGCCCTCGCATTTGTCCTCAGGTTCCCGCCGGCTGGCTGGCAGCCCGCAAGCATGGTGGCCGGCAAAGCGCCCGCGGGCGCCATCGCGAAGCAGGATCTTGAGCCGCACGTGATGGTGAAGACCTCCACGTTCTGGGGTCTCTTCATGGTGTACACCATCGGCTGCCTTGCCGGACTTATGGCAATCGGCATCGCCAGCCCTGTTGGCACGGAAGTCATCCGGATGGATACCGCCACGGCGGCCATGATGGTGGGCGTCTTCGCGCTGTTCAATGGAGCGGGACGGCCGCTGTTCGGCTGGCTGACCGACCGCATTACGCCTCGTTGGGCGGCAACAATATCGATGGTGGCCATCCTCGTATCATCGTTCGCCATGACACGCGCAGGCAGCGGCACAACCGCCCTCTACATCGCATGCTTTGTTGTCCTGTGGATGTGCCTGGGTGGCTGGCTTGCCATCGGTCCCACCTCCACCACTACCTTCTTCGGCGCCAAGAACGCCGCCCGCAATTACAGCTATGTCTTCTTCGGCTACGGCCTGGCGGCTATTCTGGCCAACTTCATCGCGGGAAGCTCGAAGGACCTCTTTGGCGGCTACGACACGGCATTCATCGTGACCGGCATCCTGGCAGCCATCGGCGCCGTTCTGGCCATCGCCCTGATGAAACCTCCCAAGCACACGTAACTAACACTCTGTGAGGGCGGTCCGTCGAGACGGACCGCCCTCACCCCTTCCCTGCGGGCAACGCCATACTTCGGGAGAATGCAATGGGACATGGTGCTTTCGCTACGGTTATCAACTGCATGGATGGGCGAGTGCAGGAGCCGGTCATCACGTGGATGAAAGACGCCTACGGCGTGCAGTATGTTGATGACGTCACTGAGCCTGGCCCCATCTGCATGCTTGCCGGCAACACCGATGCGGCCGCCGTCGAATCCATGAGACGGAGGGTCGATATATCAGTTAACAAGCACGGCTCGCATACAATCGCCATCGTTGCTCACCACGACTGCGCCGGAAACCCGGTCTGCAAGGACGAGCAGATGGTCCAGCTTGCCGCAGCCATAACGCGGGTGAAGTCCTGGGGCTTCGGCGTCGATGTGCTGGGACTGTGGGTGGATGAAGACTGGCAGGTGTATCCGGTCGCGTTCGACTAGCGGCCGTCACCAATCGTGCGGCAGGACTTGCGCAACACCCCTTTCCTCGCCGTCCGGCCGTGCTGTCATCATTCACGCGCTCGGACTGGAATAGAAACGCTTCCACAATGACAGAGTCTCTCGACTGTACCGATACCCCCTCATTGCTGGTAGACGCAGCCAGGCTCGACGCCAACATAAGCGGGATGGCCGACATTGCCCGGAGGGCGGGGGTGCGGCTCCGCCCTCACACCAAGACGCACAAGAGTCCGTACATCGCCAGACGGCAGCTTGACGCTGGTGCGTGCGGCATCACCGTTGCCAAGCTCGGAGAAGCCGAGGTCATGGCTGCGGCGGGCATCGAAGACATTCGCATCGTGTATCCCATCGTGGGTGAACGTAAGCTGGCCCGTCTTGTGACGCTGTTGCACCGGGCCAGCATATCTATCGCTCTCGACAGCCATGACGTGGCAACACAACTGTCCGCAGCGGCTGTCGCGGCGCACACGTCGTTGCCGGTGCTGCTGGAGATCGACACGGGATTCCATCGCCTCGGTGTGCAGCCGGACGAGGCAGCCAGTGTGGCGAAATCCCTGAGCAGATTGCCCGGGATTCGCCTGGCAGGAGTGCTGACACACGAAGGGCAGGTGTATCACCAGCGGACGGCTGACGAGATCGCATCATCAGCCCGTGCCGCGGGAAAGCTCATGGTCCAGACGGCTTCACACCTGCGCGATGCCGGATTCGCGATCGACGAGGTGAGCGTTGGCTCCACTCCCGGGGCGCCGTACATCGCCTCGGTGCCCGGAATAACGGAAATACGACCCGGCACCTACATCTTCAACGATGTGAGCGAGATCGCACTCGGTGTCGCATCCCGCGACACCTGCGCGCTCACTGTGCTGACCACGGTGGTAAGCATTCCCGAACGCGACCGCGCCGTGGTGGACGCCGGCTCCAAGACGCTGACACCTGAGACAGTTGATGCTCATGCCGACTGGGGTTTCGGACTGGTGAAAGACATTGAAGGCGCGGTGCTCGTGCGCGTCAGCCAGGAGCACGGAGTTCTCCAGCTCAGGGATGCGCACCATCGACTCGAAGTGGGGCAACAGATCGAAATCATTCCCAACTACGCCTGCCCGGTTGTGAATCTCGCTGACACGCTCTATCTGATGCGCGACGGACGTTGCGAATGCGCTCTGCCCGTCGAGGGTCGTGGCAAGAACCGGTGACACCGAGGCCCCGCGACGACCAGAGTCGCTGCCCGCGAGCGGCAGTCTGCCCGCTCAGAGAACTAGAGGCGCAGTCTCTTCATCGCCTCCCGGTCCAGTTCATAACCGATGCCGGGTACCTGAGGCACGCGCATCGAGCCGTTCTGGGGCTGCGGTGGATCGCGGTAGATGGACTCCCACCACGGCATGTGTTCTGTCCATGTGCCGTTGGGTATCGCGGCGACCAGATGCACAGAGAACTCGTCGAACAGGTGACTGACCACAGGCAGGTTGAAGGCCTCAGCCATGGCGGCAACCTTCATCCATTCAGTCACGCCACCGACGGCCTGGACATCGATCATCGCCACATCGGTGGCCCGGCGTTCGAACAACTCGCGGAAGCCCTGCTTGCCGCTCACGTTCTCGCCTGAGACTACGGGGATGTCCAGCGCAGCCGCAATCTCGGTCAGTCCGGCGACGTCGGTCGTTGGGATGGGGTCCTCGAGCCAGTACACGCCAAGCCGCTCCATCTCCCTGCCCATCACAATCGACTCGTACACCGTCCAGACCCACAGAACATCAACCATTATGTCCACTTCGGGACCCACCGCTTCACGCACGGCGGCGAGCCGCCGCAGGTCTTCATGCCGCGACTTCAGTCCCATGCGCATCTTCACCGCCCGGTAGCCTTGCGCTACAAGCGCAGCCGCCTCTCGCTGCAAATCATCGATGGCTCGGTCACGCCAGAGGTAGTTGCTGGCGTACACGGGTACTTCATCACGGCGGCCGCCAAGCAGGCTGGCCAGCGGCAGCTCCAGCGCCTGAGCGCGGAGGTTCCACAGCGCCATATCCACAGCTGCCATGGCGTAGACGCCCAGACCATCGCTCCCTATACGCGCACTTGTGTGGCGCAGTCGCTCCCACAGCTCGGCCCACCGAACCAGATCACCACCGACCACGGCTTCAGCAACGGCATCGATGCAGGACTTGAGCAGGCCGACATGGTAGTTGTTGAACATCATTGCGACGCCGTGGGCGCGCAACCCTTCGTCGGTGAACAGCTCTACAACCACCGGGTTGAAGCATTCGAACCTGACGGAACCAACGAATGAGCGTTCAACTGGAACTCGCAGAGCCGTGGTCTCAAATCGGGTCACCTTCATGGCGAAACCTCCTTTTTGCGAGCGGCCTCACATACCTGTCTGAACGAGCTTCCGGGCAGCTATGGCGGATGCCAGTATACCAGCGCGGCGCACGCTGCACGTAGCTCTTCGGCTCTGATACACTTGCAGCCTGTACTCGATGCTATGCGCGCCAGTGGCAAGCAGGTGGAAGGAGTGAACAAGATGCGCTTCGGAACGGGAGAATTGCAGTATGAATTGATTTCCGCGTGGGCGCGTGTCCCCGACGGGTGGTCGTTTGTGGACATCGGTGGGATAGCCGTCGACGCTCAGGACAACGTCTATGTGCTCAGCCGCAGCGACCGGCCCGTAATGGTGTTCGACAGGGACGGCAATATCCTGCGCCACTGGGGACAGGGGCTCTTCAAGCGCGCACACGGCGCACGATTGTCTCCCGACGGTACGATATTCTGTACCGATGATGGCGACCACTTCGTCGCCAGGTTCAGCCCGGATGGGACCCTGCTCATGTCCCTCGGTGAACGAGGAGCCCCGAGTGATACTGGCTACCGCCACACCTGGGACGTGTTTCAGAGCACCTCCACCATCAATCACGCCGGCCCCCCCTTCAATCGGCCCACCGGAATCGCGCTGACCGACTCCGGCGACATCTTCGTCTCAGATGGGTACGGCAACTGCCGCATCCATCATTTCGCCGCGGACGGGACCCTGCTTCACTCGTGGGGCGAGCCGGGTGGCGAACCAGGGCATTTCCGCCTGCCTCACGACATCGCGCTGGACAGCAGAGGCAGGTTGATTGTTGCCGACCGCGAGAACAGTCGTTTGCAGTTGTTCAGTCAGTCCGGCGACCTGATTGAGATCTGGCACGACGTTATCCGGCCGACGGGCATCGGCATCGATGCCTCGGGCCTCGTGTATGTCTCCGAACTCTGCCTCCGGGTGAGCGTGTTCGACTCCGACGGTCGACTCATCTCACGCTGGGGCAACTCGACTCCCGTTCGGGAAGAGGCCCTGTTCCTCGCTCCACACACGGTCGCAGTCGATTCTCACGGAGACGTCTACGTGGGCGAGGTCTCGAAGACGCACGCAGGGACCGACCGCGGAGCCAATACGATCCACAAGTTCCGCCGAATGTGAGCCTGATTGCGGTTCGTCCTCATTGCTTACTAGGGTAGTCGCCGGCTGTGCCGGCTCACACAATGCGGCGCAGCGGCGTCGGGTTGCCAGGGAGACCCCCCTCACCACAGCCCTGGTATGACCGCCTTCCTGCCCACCGGATAGTCCGCAAAGCGCTCACGGCACCACTTCAGATGTGAGCGCCCCCTCGGCAGCAGGTTTGCCCCCGTCCACAGCGCGAAACTCAAGCCGGCAATCGACCAGGTGGCGATTGCCCATCCCGTCCAGGTTAGCAACTCGCCGAGGTAGTTCGGATTGGTCACGTACCGAAACAGCCCCGAATCAAGCCGGCAGTACCGCTCTTCCGTGGAGGTTCTCGCTCGCCGCAAGGTCAAGTCGGCACCGCGGTTGACCAGATACCCGATGACGAAGATGGCTACTCCGATGACGAACCGCGGATCGGCAAACCACCCCGCGGAGTAGCCCGGCGAGAAGTGAAACAGATACCGTCCGTTGAGATAGGAGTTCACCAGGTTGAAGCATGCGCCGGCGCCTGCGACGACCATCGGCATCGGTCGCGCATCGGGACCCAGTGTAAACGGGTAGTGAAACGCCCGTTCCACGTAGTGCGCCTGCCACAGCAGGAAGAAGACCACAAGTACAGGCAGTAGCACGAACCCCAACGAATCGAGAGACCGCCAATCTTTGCGATTGCGAGGTCATGCTGTCGCTTTACAAGCCGGCCACATCAGTCGCATTCCCGGGTGGCGCAGCGAAGAGCGTGCCGCCACTCCGCATACAGTCGTGCGCGGCGTTCGGGTTCCATTGCCGGCGCGAATATCCGGTCTATCTGCTGCCCCCTCTCAAGCTCGGCCACGTCGGTCCAGAATCCACTTCCAAGCCCGGCCAGATACGCAGCGCCACGTGCCGTGGTCTCCACATCCCGGGGGCGCACCACGCTCACACCCAGCATGTCCGCCTGGAACTGGCAGAGGAAGTCATTGGCGCACGCGCCGCCGTCCACCCTGAGTTCACACAGCGTCAGGCCGCAGTTCTCAGTCATCGCGTCCACCACATCCCTGGTGCGGTAACACATCGACTCCAACGCGGCACGGACAATGTGTTCCTTGCTGGTCGCCCTGGTTATCCCCATAATCATGCCTCGCGCCCGGGAATCCCAGAACGGGGCGCCAAGACCCGCCAGTGCCGGCACGAAATAGACCCCCCCATTATCCGGGACCAGTTTGGCCAGCGATTGCGACACGGCGGAGGAGTCGATCAGGTGCAGCCCATCGCGCAGCCATTGCACCACGGCGCCCGCGGTGAATATTGAGCCTTCAAGAACATACACTGGAGACCCATCAGCACCGCAGCCCAGAGTCGTGATCAGTCGTGAGTCTCCCCTGGGTCGTTCTGTTCCGGTATTCATGAGCACGAAGGCGCCCGTCCCGTACGTGTTCTTCGTGCTGCCTGGCGTGAAACAAGCCTGTCCAAAGAGAGCCGCCTGCTGATCTCCGGCGACGCCGGTAATGGGAATACCGTCGGCGAGCCCGGGCACGGCCGAGGTGACGCCAAATGTGCCGGTCGATTCACGCACCTCTGGCAGCGCGGCCATCGGGACACCGAAGAGGCTGGTGAGTTCGTCACTCCACGATTGCCTTTCGATGTCATAGAGCATCGTCCTCGCGGCATTGGTGCAGTCGGTCGCGTGAACCATCCCCCCCGTCAACCGCCACAGCAGCCACGTATCCACTGTCCCCAGGCGCAGCCCACCGCGGCGTGCCGCAACGCCTATCCTCGGCACGTTTCTCAGCAGCCACTCGAACTTGGTGGCGGAGAAATAGGCATCAACCGGCAAGCCGCAGATGCGGCGTATTGCATCCGCAACGCCGGACGATGCGGCCAGCTCGGCGCAGCGGTCGGCCGTGCGGCGGCATTGCCACACGATTGCGTTGTACAGTGGCAATGATGTTTCGGCATCCCACGCGAGAGCCGTCTCACGCTGGTTGGTGATGCCGATGCACACAACAGACACTTCGGGGCGGCGGCCAAGGACATCCCGGATGCAGCCCGCAACGCAGTCCCAGATGTCCATTGCATCGTGCTCTACCCAGCCGGGACGCGGGAATCGTTGTGCAAACTCCCTGTAAGAGGATTCTACCTGTGCGCCAACATGGTCATACAATATGGCGCGGCTGCCGGTGGTACCCTGGTCAATAGCCAATACACAGTCCAAGAGCTACCTCCCGCGCACCATGGTGAGCGGCCGTCTGCATTCGGGCGGCTGGTGCGTGGCATCTGGCTGCGAGCACCAAGCCGGGCAACAGGCTCAACTGGGGCGGCCGCAAAGCCAGCGACGGTGGAAAACTCGCACGCTGGCGCAAGGCTATCCGCCAGCAAGCACCTGCTCGGCGGCGCTGCAGAAACGTTCCCATTCAGCGAGCTTCAGCACCAGTATCTCGCGGCCCTTTTCGGTGAGCTGGTAGTATCGCCGCCGCGGCGCTGCAGAGACGTTCTGCCATGTACTCGATACCAAGCCATCCTGCTCCAGCCTTCTGAGCGCCGAATACACGGTGCTGGCCGTGAGCTGAAAGTAACCTGCGCTGCGCCGCTCAATCTCGGCGGCGATCCGGTAGCCATGACTTGGTATCTCCCCAATGATACAGAGCATCAGGGGTTCAACCACACCACGCAGCAACTGATCGATGTACTGGCCCACGTTCGTTTCAGTCATCTGCTGCGATTATAGCATCAGTGTCAAGCAGGCGCCGCCACATGATCTTGGGGCACAATTTGACTCAGTTGCTATAATCACAACTCATGAAGACTCGCAGGATAGGCACAGGTGTCGCGCTTCTCACGCTGCTGATTCTCTCGCTTCTCCCGGGGTGCATCGTCGTACCAACGCCGCCCCCCACCGCAACGACGCCATCCTCGACTCAGCCGGCCATTCCCAGTGAACACCTCGACCCCTCGTGGGACTTCCCCTCCGCCCCCAGCACGCCACAGGCGGACTTGCCCTCCATTGTCGAAGTTGTTCGAGAGGTGAGACCTGCGGTTGTCTCCGTCATGACGGAGATGGTTGCCTATGACCTGTTCAATCAGGCCTACACTCAGGAGGCCGCGGGGTCCGGAGTCATCATTGATTCCTCAGGCTACATCATCACCAATAACCACGTAGTGCAAGGCGCGCGAGATATCCAGGTGGAGCTTCATGACGGCACCACGTACCGCGCCAGCATCGTGGGTACCGACCCCCTGACAGACCTTGCCGTCATACGTGCTGAGGCGCCCACACTGCCATACGCCTCACTCGGCGAGTCGAGTGACCTTGCCGTTGGAGAGTGGGTGATTGCGATCGGCAATGCGCTTGGCGAGGGCATCTCCGCGAGCCAGGGGATCGTCAGCCGCCTCAACGTCTCAATCACCGTGGGCGGCAATACACTGCGCGACCTGATTCAGACCACGGCGGCGATCAATCCCGGGAACAGCGGAGGGCCGCTGGTCAGCATGGCTGGCGAGGTCATCGGGATCAACAGCGTTAAGGTGGCCTCCGTCGGCATCGAAGGTATGAGCTATGCCATCGCCATCG
>CAYNXN010000031.1:0-12635 GCA_964401175.1 uncultured Dehalococcoidales bacterium
TGGACGGCCACAACAAGCGCGTCGGCATCACCCGGGTACATCTGGAGGAGGACGTGGCCAAGTCCCTGCACATGGGTGGCTACAGTCTCATCGACATCAACCGCTCCGGCGTGCCCTTGATGGAGACGGTGAGTGAGCCGGACATGCGCTCGCCCGAGGAGGCGCGGGAGTACCTGGTGCGTCTCAGGGCGCTGCTGCGCTACCTTGGCGTGTCAACCGGCAACATGGAGGAAGGCAGCTTCCGCTGTGACGCGAACATCAGCCTCCGACCCGTCGGCGCCACCAGCTTTGGCGCCAAGGTTGAGGTGAAGAACATGAACAGCTTCCGTGGCGTGTACCGCGCGCTCAAATACGAGCAAGAGCGACAGGCGGAGGTCCTTGCCGGCGGAGGCACGTTACGACAGGAGACCCGCGGCTGGCTCGATGCCGAGGGCGTCACGGTGCTGCAACGCACCAAGGAATTCGCCGAGGACTACCGCTACTTCCCCGAGCCGGACCTGCCGCCTCTCGTGCTCGATCGTTCCTGGGTCGCTGAGGTAGAATCGAGAATGCCCGAGTTGCCAGACCTGCGCCGCACGCGGTTTGTCGGCGAATGTGGCGTGACCGCGCCGGACGCCGTGACCCTCACCTCCTCACGCGCTTTCGCAGACTTCTTCGACGCATGCGTGGCAATCACCGGTCCCGCGAAGGGGCGCACGGTGGCCAACTGGCTGTTGGGTGACATCAGCCGCCTCATCAACGCCGACGGCATCGAGGTCTGCGACTGCCGGTTGACACCTCAGAGCCTTGCCGAATTGGTCGACTTGATCGACCGCAACGTGCTCGGTGGCCCCGCAGCCAAGACTGCGCTGGAACAGATGTACCGGACAGGAAAGACGCCCGAGGACGTGGTACAGGAGCTGAATCTCGGTCAGATTCGCGGCGATGACGAACTTCTCGCGGCTGTCAGACAGGTCATCGCCGACAACCCCAAGGCAGTTGCCGATTTCCACGCCGGCAAGGAACAGGCGATGACGTTCCTCACCGGTCAGTTGATGCGCCTGACCCGAGGTCGGGCCGATCCCGCCACCGCACGCCGGCTGTTCAACGCCGAGCTCCAATCGGGCGAATCGGGCAACTGAGCCGCCGCGCTTTCACGCCTCCGAAACGCGCCCGAAACACGCGCGAAACATTCCTGTCGGACAATACCCTCAACTGAACCGACGTGATTTCGCCGGGCTGAACGCGCCAAAGGAGGAAGAATGGCCAAGCGAACCAGGGACGAAGCCAAAGAGTACGTGTTGAAGACTGCCAAGGAGCATGACGTCAAATTCATCAGGCTGTGGTTCACGGACATCCTGGGATTCCTCAAGAGCTTTGCGATAACCGTGGAGGAGCTGGAGGGAGCGCTGGAGGAGGGCATGGGCTTCGACGGCAGCTCCATCGAGGGATTCTGCCGCATCGACGAGAGCGACATGATGGCGCTTCCTGACCCGGAGACGTTTCAACTGCTGCCGTGGAGACCGACCGAGCATCACACGGTGGCGCGGATGTTCTGCGACATCATGCGCCCGGAAGGCACGCCCTTCGAGGGGGACCCCCGCTATGTGCTCAAGAGGAACCTGCAGCGGGCGGCCGAGTTGGGCTACACGTATTACGTCGGACCGGAACTGGAGTACTTCTACTTCAGGGACAAGCATGGCACGGAGCCGCTGGACGAGGGTGGCTACTTCGACATGGTGCCTCTCGATGTGGCCACGGACCTGAGACGTGACACGGTCCTCACCCTTGAGGCGATGGGCATCGGCGTCGAGTACTCACACCACGAGGTTGCAGCCAGCCAGCACGAGATAGACATGCGCTACACCGATGCTCTGACCATGGCGGACAACGTGATGACCTATCGACTGGTGGTCAAGCAAATCGCCATCAGCCGCGGCGTCCACGCGACGTTCATGCCCAAACCCGTCTTCGGCATCAACGGCAGCGGCATGCACACGCACCAGTCACTCTTCAAGGATGGGCACAATGCCTTCTTCGATGCCGATGGCCGCTACAGCCTGTCGGACACGGCGCGATGCTACATCGCCGGACTGCTCAAACACGCGCCTGAGTTCACCTCCGTCACCAACCAGTTGGTGAATTCCTACAAGCGACTGGTGCCCGGCTACGAGGCTCCGGTCTATCTCTCCTGGGCCCGCCGCAACCGCGCCGACCTCATCCGCGTACCGGGTTACAAGCCAGGCAAGGAGAATGCCACGCGCGTCGAGCTGCGCTCGCCCGATCCCGCCTGCAACCCCTACCTGGCCTTTGCGGTGATGCTTGCCGCCGGACTTGAGGGCATCGAGAAGGGCTATGAATGCCCGGCGCCGGTGGAGGAGAACGTTTACGTGATGAGCACTGAGGAACGGCAGCGCCGGGGTATCGACACTCTGCCGTCAAGCCTGTACGACGCGGTGCAACTCACCGCCAAGAGCGATGTGGTGAGGAAGGCCCTCGGCGACCACGTGTTCAACGCGTTCATCCAGAACAAGCTGATCGAATGGGATGAATACCGGACACAGGTGACCGAGTACGAACTGAAGCGCTACCTGCCGGTCTTCTAGCCGTCGGCAGATGCAGAAAGACAGAGGGGAGCCTGAGGCTCCCCTCTGTGCTCGATTCCATCACCCCTACTGTGGCACACACCCGCGCCGCTCAGACGAGGAGGCGGGACCTGACGGCGCTAGGCCCAACCACGAAGCTTCATCACGTCCACAACCCGGTCCACCGCCCGCACGTAGGCCGCCTGCCGCATGTTAATGCCGTACTCGCGACACGTGTTCAGGACAGAGTGGTACGCGGAGGTCATCTTGCGGTCCAGGCGCTCGTGTACATCGGCCTCGGACCAGGGGTAGTGATAGAAGTTCTGGACCATCTCGAAATAGGAGACGGTTACGCCACCGGCGTTGCAGAGGAAATCCGGGATCAGATGCACGCCGTTGGCGTGCAGTATGTCATCCGCCTCGGGAGTGGTCGGGCCGTTCGCCAGCTCCGCCACGATCCTGGCCTTCACCTTGCCGGCATTGGCGGCCGTGATGACTCCCTCTATCGCCGCCGGAATCAGGATGTCCACGTCCAGTTGCAGCAGTTCCTCAGCGGAGATGGGGTCCGCACCAGGCATGCCACAAACGGTGCTGCTTGAGGACTTGCACTTCTGAGCAGCCTCGGGATCGATGCCATCGGTGCAGCAGGCCCCACCTCGGCTGTCACACACGGCCACTATCTTTGAGCCAAAGAGGTCGCGGCAGAGGCGTGCGGCGTGGTAGCCAGCGTTGCCGTATCCATGAACGGCCACCGTGGCCTTGCTCAGGTCTATGCCATGGACCTTGGCGGCCTCCCTGATGCAGTACATCCCGCCGCGCGCCGTGGCATCACCCCGGCCCAACGACCCTCCCACGGAGAGCGGCTTGCCGGTGATGACACCGAACTGGGGCTTCTGCGCGATGACGGAGTATTCGTCCATCATCCAGGCCATAATCTGTGGCGTGGTGTAGACATCAGGCGCCGGTACGTCTTTGTCCGGGCCGATGAACTGATACACGGCGCGGACATAGGCCCTGCTCAGCCGTTCCAGTTCGGCGACCGACAGCTCCTTGGGATTGCAGATGACGCCCCCCTTGGCGCCACCCAGCGGCAGATCGAGCAGCGCGCACTTCCAGACCATCCACGCGGCCAGCGCGCGCACCGTATCGATCGTCTCGTCGGGATGGAAGCGGATGCCGCCCTTGCTGATTCCCCGGGCATCGTTGTATTGCACGCGGAACCCCTTGAAGACCTTGATGGAACCGTCATCCATGCGAACCGGGAAGGAGACATGCAGTTCACGCATCGGGGTCTTCAGCATCTCCGTGATGCCGGGTTCCAGGTGCATGATCTCGGCACACTCGTCGATCTGCTGTTTCACTATTTCGAACGGGTTCAGACTCTCCAACTAAGTACGCTCCTTGTCCATTGAGACTTCGAGACACGCGACGGAGCTGCCAATCCGCTGAGGCAACAGCAACAGCCGCACCGCGATACTACGCAAAATGGGGCAGCGAACACGTGCCCCTCGCCAAATACACTCCTGTACGCCTCGGGCGACGCACCGTCGAGCCACCCGCGCACGTCTCCGGAACGCCGTCCCGGGACAGGTCCACGCCAACGTGCGTCCCTGAAACCGCTGCATACCGGCCGGGATGCACAAAACGCATGACTGCGCCGCAAAACGGGACCTCGCACACTATAGCAGCCATCGGCCGCCGTCGCAATGGGCATCCCCTGTCTTCTCACCACCACCCATCGAACCGGTTGCACTGAACCTGCTACAATACGCAGGAAAGGGCCTCCCGCGTTGTTAACGAGTCTGACGCGATGCAAAGAATCAGCGACCCCGGCAGACTTCAGGCGCTTTCCGTTCGTATTGCGCTGGCACAGATCAACAGCACCGTAGGCGATCTGGACGGCAACACGGCGCGAATCATCGAGTGCATTGATCGCGCCACCGCAGAGGGAGCCGACATTGTGCTGTTCCCCGAGCTGGCGGTCAGCGGCTACCCACCTGAAGACCTGCTGCTGCGCCCCCGTTTCATCCGTGAGAATCAGTGTTCACTGCACCGTATCGCGGCGCATGTCAAGGGACCGCTGGTGGTGGTCGGGTTCGTCGACAGCGACTCGGACGTCTATAACGCCGCGGCGATCCTGCACAACGGTACAATTGTGGGCATCTATCACAAGGTGTTCCTGCCCAACTATGGTGTCTTCGACGAGAACCGTTACTTCCGCGCCGGCCGCGAGTGTCCGGTCTTCAACTATGGCGGCATCGGCATCGGAGTCACCGTCTGCGAGGACATCTGGTACGAGGGCGGACCGGCCAGCATTCAGGCGGCGCACGGCGCCGAGATCATCCTCAACCTCAGCGCGTCTCCGTATCATCGGGGCAAGGGCGACAGCCGCCGTCAGATGCTCGCAACCAGGGCCCGCGACAACGTATGTGTCTTTGCCATGTGCAACCTCGTCGGCGGGCAGGACGAACTGGTATTCGATGGCGAGAGCATGATTGTCGATGAGCAAGGCGCTGTCCTGGCCGCAGGCCGGCCCTTCCAGGAGGACCTGGTGCTTGCTGATGTACAGGTCGAAGCGGTTTTCCGCGCCCGCTTACACGACCCTCGATGGCGCAAGACCGAGACGTTCTTTCTGGGGCATTCGCTCGAACGGACCGAGGTGAGCGTGCTTCCGACGACCCTCGGCGAGTCAAAACCACCGCTGAAGCCACGAGTCAGTACGCCTGTGGGGACACGAGAATCGGTCTATGAGGCACTGGTGTTGGGCACGGCCGATTACGTGCGGAAGAATGGCTTCCGAGAGGTGGTCATCGGACTGTCCGGTGGCATCGATTCTTCCCTTGTCGCCTGCATCGCCTGCGACGCCATGGGACCGGACAACGTCGTCGGTGTCTGCATGCCATCGCGATTCACGGCGGAACAGAGCATCCGGGACGCCAGGGAGATGGCGCAGAACCTGGGCATCCGGCTGCTTGAGATTCCGGTCGAGCCAGCGTACACCGCCTTCCTGGATATGCTGGCGCCGGTGTTTGATGGCCGCAAGCCCGACTCCACCGAGGAGAACCTGCAGGCCCGGATACGGGGCACTCTGCTGATGTCATTTTCGAACAAGTTCCGCTGGCTGGTGCTCACAACCGGCAATAAGAGCGAGATGGCCACCGGGTACACCACCTTGTACGGAGACATGGCCGGAGGTTTTGCCGTCCTGAAGGACGTGCCGAAGACGCTGGTGTACGAGCTGTCACACTACCGCAACACGCTGGGAGAGCGGCCGGTCATTCCCAGTTCCGTTCTCGAACGCGCGCCCTCCGCGGAGCTGCGACCGAACCAGAAGGATAGCGACAGTCTGCCGCCGTATGATGTGCTCGACCCGATTCTCAAGCTCTACGTCGAAGATGACCGGAGCGTGGCGCAGATCGTGGCGCTGGGCCACGATGCCGACACCGTGGAACGCACCGCCCGTCTCGTCGACAGGAGCGAATACAAGCGGCGACAGGCGCCGCCCGGCATCAAGATAACGACCCGCGCCTTCGGCCGCGATCGTCGCCTGCCCATCACCAACAGCTTCCACGGGTAGGCAGTTTGGCCCGGCCTCGATTGGCTGTAAGGAGTTCACGATGACTACGAAAGCGTATCTGGTACTGGAGGATGGCGCCGTCTACGAAGGAGAACCCTTCGGGGCCCCTGCCACGACTTGCGGAGAGGTGGTGTTCGATACCAGCATGGTCGGGTATCAGGAGATGCTCACCGACCCCTCGTTCGCGGGACAACTACTGGTGCTGACCTACCCTCTCGTGGGCAACTACGGCATCAACGCCGTCGACGATGAGTCGCCCCACGTCCAGGCGCGCGGTCTTATCGTGCGCGAGCACTGCACCACGCCAAGTCACTTCCAGTCCACGGAGACGCTCGACGACTACCTCAAACGACACGGCATCCCGGGCATCGCCGGGCTCGACACCCGCGCGCTCACCAGAAGGCTGCGCTCGGCGGGCGTGATGATGGGCTGTATCACCACGGAAATGGGACCGGAGGAGGCGCTGCGGGAGCTGCGCGCCGCGCCGGTGTACGCCGAACTGCCGCTGGCCGCGGAGGTGAGCACGGATTCCGAGTTCGCCGCCCCGGAAGGTTGCGCCGATGCGCCACTGCATGTGGTGCTGATAGACTGCGGTGTGAAGCGCAGCATCATCAGGCACCTCGCGGCGGCAGGCTGCCGGGTTACAGTGGTGCCGCCGGACACGACCGCCTCCCGTCTGCGTGCGCTGTCACCAGACGGCGTCCTGCTTTCCCCCGGGCCGGGCGACCCAGTGCACCTGCAGCCGCTCGAGGCTGTCATGCGCGACGTGCTGGGCACGGTTCCGGTAATGGGCATCTGCCTCGGCCACCAGGTGGTGGCGCGTGCGCTGGGAGCGCAGACATTCAAGCTGAAGTTCGGCCACCATGGCGGCAATCATCCCGTTCGTGACGTGAGCACCGGACGCGTGTACATCACCACCCAGAATCACGGCTACGCGGTGGATGCAGACACGTTGCCAGCCGGCCTCGAGGTGAGCCACATCAACCTGAACGACGGCACGGTGGAGGGGCTACAGCACCGGGACTTTCCGCTCATCTCGATTCAGTATCACGCGGAGGGCACTCCAGGACCGACGGACAGCTCATACCTGTTCGCGCGGTTTGCATCGATGATGACGGAATGCGCTGGCGGGGCCAGCCGGGTGAATTGACAGCCCTGTCGTAGAGAGCTAAGGTTATTCGCGGCATGATACGAGACAGGTGTGCCGTCTTCGGGGCACTCGCCCCCACGGAGGATGTGGCACGCCTCACTTTCTTCGCCCTCTACGCGCTGCAGCACCGTGGTCAGGAAAGCAGCGGCATCGTCACCTCCGATGGTCGCGAGTTGCGGCGGCATGCCGCGAGCGGCCTTGTGGCACAGGTGTACGATGAAGAGGCACTGTCCCGTCTCTGCGGCGTCGCCGCCATAGGCCACAACAGGTATTCCACCACCGGGTCCAGCAACATCATCAATGCACAGCCCCTGGTGGTGAGCGGACCGCAGGGCTCCCTCGCGCTGGCTCACAACGGCAACATCGTGAACGCGCGGGAGTTGCGGCAGGAGCTTGAGGCCCGAGGGTTCCAGTTCCAGACCACGACGGACTCCGAGGTCATCGCCAACCTCATACTCGCTTCCCCCGGCCGCAACTGGCTGGACCGGGTCTCCACCGCTTCCCGGCGTCTCCTCGGCGCCTACTCTCTGACGCTGCTCACACTCGATTCACTCCTGGCGGTGCGCGATCCCCACGGCGTCAGGCCACTGTGCCTCGGCAGTATCGGTGCGAGCCCGGTCGTGGCCTCTGAGTCATGCGCCCTCGACCACATCGGCGCACGGTTCGAGCGGGACCTGCATCCGGGAGAGGTGGTGGCTTTCAGCACGCAAGGCCAGCGCCACGCGAGCATCAATGACGGACAACGGCACGCCTTCTGCGTCTTCGAGTATATCTACCTGGCGCGCCCGGACAGTATCATCGAGCAGCGCCTGGTCTACGATGCCCGCAGACGCATGGGAGCGCGGTTGTGGCAGGAGTATCCAGTCGATGCCGACCTCGTGGTCGGCGTTCCGGACTCGGCCATTCCGGCAGCCATCGGATTCGCCGACGCCTCCGGCATCCCCTATAGCGAGGGATTGTTGAAGAATCGCTACATCGGCCGGACGTTCATCGCCCCGGATCAGCACCTGCGCGACCTGGGAGTGCAACTGAAGTTCAACCCCCTGCGCAGCGCGATTGCAGGCAAACGCCTGGTGCTGCTCGACGACAGCATCGTGCGCGGCACCACCATCCCGCATGTGGTGAACCTACTGCGCCATGCTGGGGCTGCGGAGGTGCATCTGCGCATCTGTGCCCCGCCGGTGCTCCATCCATGCTTTCTCGGCGTCGACATGGCAACGGAACGGGAGCTCATCGCCACCCGCAAGTCCGTGCCTCAGATATGCGCGCATGCAGGGGCTGACTCTCTGGGCTACATCAGCATGGACGGCCTGCTGCAGGCGGTTGAGCGCAACGCCGACACCCTGTGTACCGCGTGCTTCACGGGCGACTACCCGATCCCGATCCAGATGGGCCTCGACAAATTCGCACTGGAGACTGCCACATGATTGATAGCGCACCACTGACGGGTGTCCTCTGCCTTCAAGGTTCATTCGTGGAGCATCTCGCATCGCTCGAGCGATGTGGCGCACGTACGCGCGAGGTGCGCCTGCCATCCCAACTGGAGGGCCTCGATGCGCTCGTCATTCCCGGAGGCGAATCCACCACCTTCCTGAAACTCATCGACGAATACGCACTGCGCAAGCCGCTGCAGGATGCCATCCGGGGCGGCCTGCCTGTGCTGGCCACCTGCGCCGGGGTGGTGGTGCTGTCAGCGCGCATCTCCAGCCACAGCATGGCCCCGCTCGCGCTGCTCGATATCCAGGTGGCGCGAAACGCTTTTGGGCGCCAGGTTGAGAGCTTTGAAGAGGACCTTTCGATTGAGGGCATACCCGGAGCGCCGTTCCGGGGCGTGTTCATCCGGGCCCCCATCATCACCTCTTGCAGTCCGGCGGCACGTGTGATCGCACGACTTCAGAACGGCACCATCGTCGCCTGCACACAGGGCCGGATACTGGCCACCAGCTTCCACCCGGAGTTCGTGCCCGACTTGAGATTGCACCGGCTCTTCCTGGAGACCGTCGAGGAGGCGAGACGAACGGTACGGGAGCCATCCCTCTGACCGTGTATACTGGCTGCGCGGCGCCGACGGCATGACGCAACGGGAGCGACAGTCGAGATGCAGACCATAGACAGAGATACCGAGCGTAAGACCATCGCCATCCTCAAGGTGCTGTCCGAGTCGTCGGAACCACTCGGTTCGATCGCTATCTCACGCGAACTGGAGCGGCACGGCGTCTTTCTGAGCGAACGCGCGGTACGCTACCACCTGCGCATGACCGACGAACGAGGCTACACGGAGCCTATGGGCCGGGACGGGCGCATCATCACCTCCGAGGGACTGGAGGAACTGCGGCTGGCGCTCGCACCCGAGCAGGTGGGCTTCATCATCGAGAAGCTGCAGCTACTCGCCTTCAACACCACGTTCGACCCGGTGGGGAAGACAGGACTGGTCCCGATCAACACGTCGATCTTCAAGGCAAGCGATTTCCCGGACGCACTGCGCGAGATGCGCCCGGCGTTTCACGCGGGGCTGTGCGCCAGCCGCATGGTTACGGTGGCTCACGAGGGAGAGAAGCTCGGCGCCCGCGTGGTGCCGCGGGGCAGGGTTGCCCTGGGAACCGTGTGCGGCGTGGTGGTCAACGGCGTGCTGCTGAAATCGTCGGTTCCGATAGAATCCCGCTTCGGCGGCGTGCTCGAGTTGCGGAATGGCAAGCCACGGCGTTTCGTAGCGATCATCAAGTACGACGGCACGTCCCTCGACCCCTCGGAACAGTACATCCGCGCGGGAATGACCGCAGTGCGTGAGGCGGCGGCGGCGGGAACGGGCCGCATCCTGGCGAATTTCCGCGAGATTCTCGCCCCATCACGGGTCGTGGTGGAGAAACGCGTCGATGAGTTGAGAGCGGCCGGCATGAGTGCCGTATACCTGCTGGGCAATACCAGCGAATCCATCTGCCAGATCGAGGTCGGCATGAACCGTGTCGGCATGGTCCTGCTGGGTGGACTGAACCCGGTGGCCGCCGCGGCCGAGGCCGGCATCGAGGTCGAGAACTGGGCGGAAAGCGGACTGGTGGACTACAGTCAGCTCATCGATATCGATAGCCTCTGAGAACCGGACCGGCCCGTCAGCCGATGCTCCTGGCATACTGCACCGCGTTGGTGAAGAAAGCCAGTCCATCTCCCGGCCCCCGTCGCTCACGCGCGGCGCTCCACCGAGGGTGCTGGGACGCGCGCACAAACCGCTCCGGATGAGGCATCAATCCGAAGATGCGACCAGACTGATCGCAGATACCGGCGATATGTCGGAACGAGCCATTGGGGTCAGCCGGATAACTCGGCTCGCTGCCGTCAGGCGTCGCATACTGCAGCACCGGCACCACGTCGGGAATCACCTCATCGGGAACGTAGAGCCGTCCCTCTCCATGCGCCACGGCGAGATCGAGCGCCTCAATTCCACGAGTGAAGATGCATGGATTGCCCTCGGCGCTTCTGAGATGCACCCAGCGGCACTCGAACCGACCGGAGGTGTTGGGCAGCAGGCTGACGCGCTGCCCGCCGAACGGCATCGGCAGCAGCCCGGCTCGCACGAGGACCTGGAAGCCGTTGCAGATGCCCAGGGCAACCCCACCACGTTCAACAAAACCAACCACCTGCTCGCGCAGTCGCTGCTCCAGCTCGTTCGCCATCACCTTGCCCGCCCCGAGGTCATCGCCATAGCTAAAGCCACCGGGAATCACGAAGATTGAGAAATCCCGCAACGATCGGCGGCCGGAGATCATCTCATTCATGTGCACAAGAGAAGCCTCGGCCCCGGCGAGTTCGAAGGCGTAAGCCGCTTCACGGTCGCAGTTCGTCCCCGGGGCCCTGATCACCAATGCCCGCACTTTCATACTCATGTCTACCAGTCCAGCGGCCGCTTCCAGGCGGCCTTCAATTCATCCACGCCAACGAGCAGAACGGTTTCTGACTTGAGTCCGGCGACTTGCAGTTGCCTGCCATCAGTGACACGGCCCACGCAGGCACATGGCACACCTGCCATACTTTTCTCAAACTCACCGGCACGTGAGTCAGCCACCTCGACCACGAAGCGGCTGTTAGACTCGGAGAACAGGATTATGTCGTCTCTCTCGATTTCCTCCCCCAGTGGGACGGCGCTGAGATCCAGCTCGGCGCCAAGATCGCCGGCGAAAGCCATCTCCGCCACGGCGACCCCCAGACCACCCTCGCTCATATCGTGACAGGAGGTCACGAGGCCTGCTGCGATTGCCTCGGACAGGCGCGCCATGCCGGTGCGCGCCGACTCCGCTCTCACCTCGGGCACACGCCGGCCCGATGCGCCAAGCCAGTGGCAGTACTCTGAGCCGGCCAACTCGTCATAGGTAGCGCCAACGACGTACAGCCGGTCGCCTGCACTCTTCAGGTCCATGGTCACAGTGCGGTTGACATCGGCCACGATGGCGATCGCAGAGACCAGGAGCGTATGAGGGATGGAGATCACCCGCCCCTCCGACTCGATGAAGTTGTTGAGGCTGTCCTTCCCGGAGATGAACGGCGCATCGAACGCCAGAGACATGTCGTGGCACGCACGGCACGCCTGCACCAGCGACCACAGGCTCTCCGGATCGGACACGCGTCCCCAGCAGAAGTTGTCCAGCAGCGCCACGCGGTCCAGTCCGGCGCCCACGGCGACCAACTGGCGCAGGGCTTCGTCGATCGCCGACGCGGCCATCCAGTACGCATCGACGTCGCCATAGCGGGTATTGATGCCATTGGAGACCGCAAGGCCGAGGTCGGAGTCGAGCACCGGACGGACGACCGCGGCATCTCCCGGGCCGTCGGCATTCACTCCAACCAGCGGCTTGAGTACGCTCCCTCCCTGCACCTCATGATCGTACTGGCGGATCACCCATTCCTTGCTACAGACGTTGAGCGACGAGAGCAAGGAGAGCAGGGCCTGAGGCAACGAGGTGCCGGGCGGCGGATTCTGTCCCGACCATACAACGGAAGGCCGGCGGGCGGTGAGACTGAGTTGCGGCCGGCCCTCGTGCAGGAACTCCATATCGAGGTCTCCAACCACCTTGCCATCGTACAGCAGTTCCAGGTGCCGGTCGCTGGTGAACTCGCCGATAAGAGTGGCCTCGACTCCCTCACCTTCGCACACGTGCAGTAACTCGGTCAGATTCTCCGGCGGCACCGCGACGATCATCCTCTCCTGAGACTCTGAGATCCAGATCTCATCATACGAAAGGCCGGCATACTTCAACGGGACGCGGTCGAGGTGAACCCTCACCCCCGTCTCGGCCCCCATCTCGCCGATGGCCGAAGAGAGGCCGCCTCCGCCGCAATCGGTGATACGCCGGTA
>CAYNXN010000032.1:0-12400 GCA_964401175.1 uncultured Dehalococcoidales bacterium
GTGCCATTCCGAGTCCTCCTCTGTCTTCGTCAGTCTATCAGAGGACTCCAATTCATACTGGTACTGATTTCGGGGGGAAGGTCAACAGGACTGGATGGGCAGCGAACAGAGTGTTGCATACCCGCGTACGCTGGGATAATCTGCATCAACTCCAACTCATTCACAGGGCATTCAAGATGGAAGAAAAGCGCTCTCTTGCCGAGCTTTCAGCCAATGAGGTGCGAGAGTTGTGGTCCAGGACCTACAACCGCGAAGGCAAGCCCGACTGGTCTCACATCTTCCCGTACTACCACGAAGATGTGATCTTCAAAGACAGCGTACAGGAAATCCACGGACTTGAGGACTTCAAAGCCCTGTGCAGGCGGCTGACCGACCGGTGTCAGCAGTTGAAGATGCATGTGCCAAGCATCGTCAAAGAAAGCGACTGTATCTTCATGCAATGGGAAATGACGATGGTCTTCAAGAACTACCCCAGCTCCACCATATACGGAGTTACCCGGCTTGGACTGCATGAGGACGGCAGGATCCTCAGTCAGCGGGACTACTACGATCTATGGGGTGACATCTTCGATAACGTCCCATGGTTTGCCGGTCCCTACCGGCGGTTCATGCGTCGGAGATTCGGCTGAGGGACTGCCGTGTTCAAGTACTTGAGAGACCGTCACTGGGCCGACACGAGGCCGATTATGGAGAGCGATCGCGCCACCAACTGCGGTGCGACGTTAGCCTGGTGGGGAAGACCTGCGTAGTCACCGGCTACACCTCCTGAGTCGAATGGGAGGCCGCCAGGAGACTGGCGGGGCATGGTCACCGACCCGCAACCACGACGGAAAATCTCGCCTGACCAACTACTGTGCAGTACGCGGGGCCGTCCAGAAGGTGTATCTTATCGGTGTATCTGTGCATGCTATCCGTCGAAGCCACCACTCGACGACCTTGCCAGAGCACATCAAGAACGCGAATATCGAGGTGCGACGTTCATGTCTGATGCGTTCCTCCTCGCGGAGAACCTGCATAAGAGTTTCAACGGGCTAAAAGCCGTTGACGGGGTGTCATTCACCATCGACCGGGAGGAGATATTTGGTCTCCTGGGGCCGAACGGGGCAGGAAAGACCACCACGATCCGCATTCTCTCAACGATACTGCCGGCCGACCGTGGAGACGTGACCATCAGCGGTCATTCCGTGCGGCGCGACGCGGATGCCGTTCGCCGCCTCATCGGGGTCTGCCCGCAGGAGCTGGCGTTGTATCCAGAGATGTCCGCGCTGGAGAACCTCGTCTTCTTCGGCCGGATGGTCGGACTCGACGGCAAGGAGGCCAGGGCGCAGGCGATGGCCAACCTCGAACTCATGGGCCTAGGGGACCGCGCGAAGGGCAAGGTCGACAAGTTCTCCGGTGGCATGAAGCGACGCGTGAATCTCGCCGTCGCGCTGATGGGCAACCCCAGCCTCCTCTTCCTGGACGAACCGACTGTGGGTATCGACCCACAGTCACGGAACATGATCTACGAGACAATCGAGGGGCTGAGGGACAGGGGAATGACCATCCTCTACACCACGCACTACATGGAAGAAGCGGAGCGCCTGTGCCAGAGGGTGGCCATCATGGATGGTGGCCGCATAGTAGCCCTGGACACGCCTGATGAGCTCAAGCGATTGATCGGGCTCTCCGAACAGTCCACACTTGAGGACGTGTTTCTGAAGCTCACAGGACGCGGACTTCGCGATTAGGTCCGGACATGGACAGGGTCATCAGCATCGTCGTGCGCGAAGTGCGCAGTTACCTTCAGGACAGGATCGACCTAGCTTTCAGTCTTCTTCTGCCCGTGGCCATATTCTCCCTCATGTATGGCGCGTACAGCGGCCACGATGTCTTCAACGGTACTGCCTACATCGTGAATCAAGACATTGACGGCTCACACGCACACCGGCTGATCGAGCGTCTGCGCGAGAAGGAAGGACTGGAGGTAACGATCCTATCGCTTGAGGATGCCAAAGCCAGGCTTCAGAGATCAGATGTCCTCGTTGTGGCCATTATTCCGGAAGGCTTTTCTGAACAGCTTGACTCCGGATGGCCGACGACGATCATATTCCGGCAGAGAGGCAACGGAGGCATGGAAGGACAGATAGTGATCGGCATGATCCGGGGCGAAGCGGATGCCCTGAGTCAGGAGATGCAGATCGAGAGACAAGCACAAATCTCTCTGGCCAGCAAGGGAATCGCGGGAGAGCATATTGACACAACCGTTCAAGGCCTGCTGGAACGGGAGCGGTCTTCGCCAACGGTTCGGGTGATCGAGTCCACTTCCGGCGGCGCTACTAACCTGGTGCACTTATTCATGCCGGGCATTATGTCGATGTTCATCCTGTTTGCTATCACATTGGGAAGTCGCACCCTGGTGGAGGAACGTAAGAAAGGGACTCTCGAACGCCTGCTGACAACACGGCTGAGCCTCGAACAACTCTACGCGGGGAAGCTTGCCGCGCTGGTTGCCCGCGGCTTCGTGCAGGTACTCATACTGCTTACGCTGGCAGGCCTGGTATTTCGTCTCTTCACTCCGCTGTCATTCCTCAACATGTTGCTAGTATCGCTCGTCTTCGTGACGGCTGGCAGCACGCTCGCACTGGTCATCGCCTCGATTTCCCGTACCGACGACCAGGCTACCTCCATCAGCGTGCTATTCACAATGGCCACCGTCATGCTGGGAGGTGCGTTCTTCCCAATTCCATCCGACTCGGTCCTTCACATCCTCTCCAAAGTCTCCATCAACACGTACATCAACACGGCGTACAAGACACTGATGTCCGGCGATGGCGCCCTCGGCGGCGTGACCTTCGAGCTGCTGGTCCTGGCTGGTACGGTAGCAGGCGGCCTCGTTCTTAGCCGAAGTCTATTCAGGTTCGTCTCGGGAGGCAGGTAACGGTATGAAGAACCTGCGCCACATATGGACAATCGCCGCGAGGGATATGACGCTGTTCTCAAGGGACCGTACCGCCCTGTTCTTCAACCTGATGTTCCCCTTCCTGTTCGTGGCGCTGTTCGGAACCATCATCAGCGGCTTCGGCGCTGATGATCCTCGCCTGGTTCTCCGCATTGCCACACTTGAAGAAACTGGCAGCCTGAGTCACCTGATAGCGAGGGCCATCGAAACCGAAGACGAGGACGAACTCGAGCCGGGTGAGCCACTCATTGTGTGGGAACGGGACTACGAAGAGGCCCTTCAGGCAGTGATGGACGGCACATCTGACGGCTTCCTCGTCTTTCCCAACGGCTTCACGGAGGCGATATCGAGGGGCTACGAGACCCACATCGAAGTCATCAGCGATCCCGACGCGACGTATGTGCGGGCGGCGCTCATGTCGATGGCCGAGGCCATGTCACACCAACTGGGTCTGCAGCAGGTGCTGAGGGGCTCAATCACAACCTTGATGGTGGAGTCCTGGCTTGGTCCCCCTGTGGACCCGTCGCGTATCACAAAGGAACTAGCAGAGTATCTTGCCCTGCACAATGGCACACCCATTCGGCCATCGCTCGTTAAGTACGAAGTAGAGCAGATCGGGAAGGTAGAGGCCGAGGAGCCCGCCGACTATGTCATCCCCGGATACCTGGTGATGTTCGTCTTCATCGCATCGGCGTCGTCCGCCGAACTGATAGTCCGCGAGCGCAAGAACCACACTCTGGAAAGGCTCCTCGCGGCGTCGGTCAGCAAGGGCTCCATCGTTGTTGGCACCTTCGCCGGCATCGCAGTCAAGGCGTTGGTTCAGATAGCGGTCTTCTGGACAGCGGGCATTCTGGTTTTCAACATGAGCCTGGGCCAGTCGACTGGCGCGGTGATTCTACTGTCCGTGCTGATGGCCGTCATGTCCGCGGCGTTCGCCATCATGCTTGCGACTCTGGCGCCGACCCAGCGCAGCGCAGCTTCGATCGCGACGGTCACGTCGCTTGTACTGGCAGCGCTCGGCGGCTGTTGGTGGCCACTGTTCATCACGCCGCGATGGATGCAGTTCATAGCGAAATTCACACCACACGGCTGGGCAACCACCGGATTCAACAAGCTGATTCTGTTCAATGCCGAGCCAGCGGCTGTGATACCTGAGATGCTGGCGGTGACCGCGTTCGGCGTCGCCTTCGGCGCTATTGCGATGCTGCGCTTCCGCACCAGCGCCATCTAACCGTTCAGACAGTCTACCGAGGCGCGTCGAAGTCGATCCCGAGCTCGGCCGCGATCTGCCGCAGGGCGGCCACGGTGCCCACGGCAAGGGGAATTCCCGTGCTCATGCGCTCAGCATGGCACTGTTCCTCGCGCTCACCCGGCATCAGGATCTGCTCGAATCCCTCCGCCCGCGGTAGGCGCTTCAAACTGTCGATCAGCAGGTCGATCTGGTGCTTGTACTCCGCCACATCCATGAACCTGCCAATGTCGACGGCTGCCACCACGCTATTCTGGTTATGTCTTGCGGAGCGCACCACGTCGGCGCCACTCCCTATCCGGGCCTGCCCGGACTGCTCAGCGTAGGCCGAGGCCAGCACCGGCTGGATCAGAGCATTTCCCGCCATAACGCTCACGAGGCATTCGAACAGCAACGCCATCCCCGAGCCCTTTGGCCCGCTCATGGGCAGCAACGCCGCGAGCGCCTCTGGATCAGTTGTCGGCCTGCCCTCCGCATCCAGTCCCCAGTCGTCAGGCATCGCTCTACCGGCGTCCCGGGCAACCAGCACCTTGCCCAGAGCAACGACGCTGGTGGCCATATCCAGCAGCAACGGCGCATGACGCCCAGCCGGCACGGAGATGGATAGAGGACAGTTGTTCAGACCGGCAACGGAGGAGCCATGCGGCGACATGTTCGGCTGGGCGCAGGCGATAATGAGGCCCGCCATGTCCGCGTACGCGATCCTCTGTGCGTACTGTCCCATGGCGCCTTGATGTGTGTGATTACGGATCAAGACCCAGCCGATTCCACATTGCTTTGCCTTCTCGACCGCGAGGTCCGCAGCCCGGTTGGTCACCACCGGACCAAAGGCGAGATCGGCCTCGATCACGGCCACAGCCGGGGTTTCCAGCCGGACCTCAACCCGGGGCCGTGGGTTCATGATTCCCTCAGTCACGTTCTCCAGATACCACGGCAGGCGGACGGCGCCATGCGAATCCACACCCCTGAGGTTCGCCCAGATGAGCGCATCGGCTTCAGTCCGTGCATCCGCCTCCGGCATCCCGATGCGAACGAATACGGTCGTCATGAATCGATGCAGTTCGGTCCATGCAAACAGCGTAGCTGTTTCAGTCATCGCCATCCTCCTTACCGGTAGTCCCCGTACGCTTCACCACATTTCCCGAGCAGTCCCTGACAGCAGGTCCACCGGACCGCATCACACTGGGATCGCCCCGGAACCGACGACCGGCCTGCATGAGCAGGGATGCGCCGGGCACACTCCCCGCAGGCTCGATGCGAACACGCGCGTCTCATTGGACCGCTTCTGCGGGTTTGCACGACTCGCTCGCCAGCACGAGTCCGGCAGCTACCGAGGAAAGCAGCGAGAGGGCCAGCCAAACCGGCCGGTAGTCTCCCAGCACATCGTTGACCCAACCAGCAACGGGCGGGCCGATCATGCCACCGACCGCATTGATGCCCATCACCAGTCCGAAGATGCTGCCGAAGTGCCCCCCACCAAAGGACTCCCGCATCAGCGCCGGACGGAGTGAGATGACGCCGCCAAAACCTACGCCAAAGAGCAGCAGGAAGGCATACAAGGCCCCTACACCAAGTGACGGGGCTGCCGCAAAACAGAGCGTCCCTACTGCCGTCATGACGTAGGACACAGCGGCCAGACGGGTTCTGCGGCGCTTATCAGCCAGGTAGCCGAGACTCAATCGGCCAACAATACTCAATACCGGGATCGACATGGCCATGTAACCGGCATCCACGCGCGAGATACCGATACCCTCCAGATACGGCATGACATGGGTGGTCACGGTGATGACCGCCGCAGCATTCAGGCTGAACCCAACCGAGAGCAGCCAGAACGTGCGGGTGCGAACCGTCTCTCGAACTGTCAGCTGACGCTGCTGCAGCTGGTCCTGCACCGTCGGACCAAGCGTCGTGGGGTCCTGCGCGTCGCGAAGTCGACCGCCATCGGGCAGATAGCCGTAGGCCTCCGGCCGGTGACGAAACACCAGCGAGAGCGGCAACACCACCACGAGAGCACCCAGCGCCAGGAGCTCGAACGCGCTACGCCAGCCACGTTCGGCGATCAGCGCAACCAGCATCGGCAGCATGAAGCCGCCAAGTCCAAAGCCGGACAGCGCGATGCCCGTTGCCAGCCCCAGTCTCGCTTTGAACCAGTTGGCAACCGCGGTGACAAGGACAGTCGTGGTGCAGCAGCACATTGCCACAGCCAGCAATATGAACGCGCCGTAGAACATGAACAACGAGGTGGTACGCGACAGCAGCAACAACCCGCCGGCGGTGAACAATCCTCCTGCGAACACGATACGCCGCGGGCCCCAGCGATCAACCAGCCTGCCGACGACAGGTTCCAGCAGCCCGGATTCAGCACCGCGAAGTGAGGCTGCAAAGGATACGGCGGCGTAGCTCCAGCCGAATTCGAGGATTATCGGATCGAACACCGCCGTGAAGCCGTATACCACGATTCCCGCAACATAGACGCCAACTATGACCGCCGCCCCGACTATCCACCAGCCATAGAACACCCGACTCCGCCTGGCGTTCAGATGCGAAAACCATGTTCCACTGCTCATTTCTGCACAGCCGTTAGCAGGCATCCCGCCGTTGGCGTAGGGCGCCTCCCGCCATTCCGCACGTGGCGCAATATGGCCAATCATTGTAAACCTCTTGTCGGAACTACGCCATTCCGAGCGTGCAGGCGTCACTGAATGCGACGCGTCTGATACCATATTCAGGCGCCACGCGTGGCGCCTCAACTGCTGGAGGTGAATGATATGCAGCGCACATGGAAACCGCTGGTGGCAGGTATCCTGGCCATAGTCTCCGGATGCATGAACTTTCTCGCGGCCTTCGCGGTCATGCTGTTCATGTACGCGCCGGTCATGCACCGTGGTATCCCGAATCCAGTCATCATCGCAGTGCCGTTTCTCGTCCTTGGCATTGTGGCCATTGTGGGCGGCGCAAACGCGTTGCAGCGTCGTCGCTGGGGCCTGGCGCTTGCCGGATGCATCTGCGCCATATTCTCGCCGTGGGCGTTGCTGGGCATCCTCGCCACCGTATTCGTTGCGATAGCACGTGACGAGTTCGGCACGTCGTCGTACTGACGGCGGCAGGTCTTGCGGCGGCGAACCGTCCGACGTCCACCACAACCGTTTAGCGGCCCACACAAATGAGATCCGGCGCACTTGCGCAGGGCAGTGAACAGAGCGCGCCAGCGTGTTGACATACTCGCATTCGAGTGAGATTATGGCGAAGCAACAGCAACTCCGAGAAGTGAACCCTGCCGGTCACCGATTGCTGTTGCCCTGGTTGGACTGACATGAGCCGCAAGAGCACGGTCGAGGCAGTTCCTGGCGGAGACTGCGCCCGGCGCATAGTGGGTGACGCCAGGTCTTGACTTTGGCCACCGTGGGTCTGTTCAATGCCCATATTACGGTTGCAGCGCCGGTCGCAACATGAGTCAGACCGCATCAACACCGGAGCCGGTTCATTCTGAAGGGGGAGCAAACATGGCGCAACGCGCGGAGACGCCTGAACTCATCGATGTGTACGTTATGGGCACACGTGTCCAGGTGCCCGAGGGGCTCACGATCCAGGCCGCGCTCGAGTACGCTGGCTACAACCTGATCCGGGGGGTGGGCTGCCGCTCCGGCTTCTGCGGAGCGTGCGCCACGGTGTACTGCTTCAAGAACGACCCGCAGTTGCGGTACGCATTGGCGTGCCAGAAGTCGGTCGAGCCGGACATGTACCTGACGCAGATTCCCTTCTTTCCGGCGGCTTCAGCCCGGTACCAGATCGAGGCATGGCAGGCCGGTCCGGAGGAGAACGGAATGCTGCGGCTGTATCCTGACATCCTCACCTGCTTCGGCTGCAACAACTGCACCAAGAGCTGTCCGCAGGAACTCAAGGTAATGGAGTTCATGGCTGCGGCGATACGAGGCGACTACGAGGCAGTCTATGAGGAGTCGTTCGACTGCCTGATGTGTGGCCTGTGCGCGGCGCGTTGTCCCCAGGGGCTGCGCCCCTACGTGGTTGCCATCGCCGCGCGTCGAATACGAGGCGCTCATCTCGCGCCCAAGTCACAGCACAATCTGGAACGCGTGGAGGAAATCGCAGCAGGCAAGTTCGACGCTGAGCTGACGCGCCTTAAGAGCCTCTCACGAGAGGAACTGCAGAAGCTCTACGCCGAGCGCGAGATCGAACCAGTGAGCTAGCTACCCGAGTGGCCCGCTCTGTGATGTGAAGGAGGTCAATTCGGATGCCATATCCAGCGTCAATGGAAGAAAGCAAGAAGAAGGTCGAGCAGACCAGGAGCGAGCGTCTCGACCAGGGGCCCTTCCCACGGATGTCGGCGCAGGAGCGCGAGGTCCTGGTGAACACCTTCCACCCGGACTACAAGAAGGAACAGTTCCGTGCGCTGAAGGTCGGCCCCAGCAAAGGAGAGCACGCGCCACTCGAGATCGCCGACCTGTTGGAGGGCAACAGCCGGATCGATCCGGACGCGGTGGACCTGGCGCGCATCGACCGGGATGTCGATGTGTTGGTGATCGGCTGCGGCGGCGCCGGCGCGTCGGCCGCGCTGCTCGCCGAAGAGAACGGCGCCAGTGTTCTCATCGCATCGAAGCTGAGACTTGGTGACGCCAACACGGTCGGAGCCCAGGCAGGAACACAGGCGTGTGACCGGCCAAACGATTCGCCGGCCATGCATTACCTTGACACCATGGGCGGAGGACACTACGCCAACGACCCAGACCTGGTTGAGGCGCTGGTCAAGGACTCGCCAGACGTGGCCCGCTGGCTCGAATCGCTCGGCGTCAACTGGGATAAGGAGGCCGACCACTCGTATCACGAATTGTCAGGCGGCGGCGCGTCGAGACGCCGGCTCCATTCATGTCGTGACTATACGGGTCTGGAGGAGATGCGTGTTCTCCGCGACGAACTGCGGCAGCGCAATCTCGCCGGCAGGCGTATCGACTGGCTGGAGTTCGAGCCAGCCGTGGAACTGTTGCTGGACAGCCACGGACATGCGGCAGGCGCGATCCTCATGAACCTTGAGACACGGCAGACCACTCTGGTCCGGGCCAGGGCAGTGGTGATTGCCACCGGCGGCCTGGGCCGCATCCACATACAGGGCTTTCCGACCACGAACCACTACGGAGCCACGGCAGATGGTCTGGTGCTGGCCTACAGGGCGGGTGCGCCGCTGGTGCACATGGACACGGTCCAGTATCACCCCACCGGCGCAGTCTACCCGCCACAGATCCTCGGATTCCTGGTGACCGAGAAGGTGAGAACCCTCGGAGCGGAACTGGTGAATGCCGAAGGCAGGCAGTTCGTCCACCCGCTGGAGGCACGGGATACGGAGGCCTCGGCCGAGATAAGAGAATGCAAAGAACGTGGCATGGGCGTGAATACCCCCACGGGCGAGGTAGGGCTCTGGCTGGATTCGCCCATGATCGAGATTCAGCGAGGAGAGGGGACGATTCGACGGGAACTCCCCGCGATGGTGAGACAGTTCGGCCGCTTCGGCATCGACATCGTGAGAGAGCCGATGCTCGTATACCCCACCCTGCACTACCAGAATGGCGGCATTCGCATCAACGCGGACGCGTCAACTGCCATCCCCGGACTGTTTGCGGCGGGAGAGGTCGCAGGCGGCGTGCATGGAAGGAATCGGCTGATTGGCAATTCCACGCTCGATCTGTTCGTCTTCGGGCGCCGAGCCGGCACATCGGCCGCCTTGTATGCGCGTACGGCGCAGCCAGGCGAGTTGAGCCTTGAGCACGTCCGCAACTGGCGGGCAGCGATGCGCGACGCCGGGATGGAGAACAACCCCGTGTCACCGATGCTGCTACCCAACTATGCACGGCACGATCGTCCCGTACCAGGATTCCAGCCGCTGGGACAGGTGAGCGACTACACCCCCTTCGGTGACCGGGCGGTCCGCTGGATCTAGGAGGCGCACATGCCACAGCGTGAGCAGACAGTAGTCGGTGGCTCGATCGAGACAGTCCTGAACGAGGTACTGAATACCAACAATCCGCCGGTGGCGCGCTGCAGGCTGCTATCGAGTGGCTTCAATCCCGGGCACGCCCTGAATATCGTCGAGGACCTCGGTGGGCACAAGGAGTGCCTGGCATGCGGCTGCTGCGTGGATGCGTGTCCCTTCCTCTTCCGGGAACCGTCTCGCCGCGAGCGGACGGAGCAGCGAACGTCCATGGCGCTCGAAACCATCGTCGGCGCCGACTGTGACCAGTGCGACGCCTGCGTGCTGGCGTGTCCTCAAGTTGACACCACCATCAAGCACTACATCGTGAATCACCGAATGATCGACGTGATGTCACGCATGGAGCAGCGCATGGGGGACGAGGACGAACCAGACCTGGACCTCTATCTGGAGGAGGCGACGGCGGAGTGAGTCGCACTCTGCTGCAGACCGTGACCGACATGAACCCGTATCACGGAAGGTGTGCTGATGGACTTTGAGAAGCCCGAAGAACTGAAGATGATCCAGAGCACGGTGCGAGACTTCGTCTCCGAGCAGCTCAAGCCGCTCGAACGTAGTGTCCTGGGTCGGGCGGCGGACCTGAGTGACGCAGAGATGTACCTGCCGGCAGAGCAGGAGCAGTCGCTTGTCGCCATGGCCAGAGAGATGGGCTTATGGGGCATAGGGCTGCCCGATGAACTGGGCGGGGCTGGCCTTGGCACGCTGGGCACATGCCTTGTCGAGGAGGAGCTGGCGCAGACGGCGATCCCATTCTCGTTCGGCGATGTCCCTCCGGTGCTGTTCGATTGCGACGCGGCACAGCGTGAGGCCTACCTGGCGCCGGCGCTCGAGCAGCGGAAGTATCCGCTTTTCGCGCTGCTGGAGCCCGGTGGCAAGTCGGCGCCGGAATCCCTGCACACCTGCGCCGAGAAGAGCGATGGCGTCTACGAATTGAGCGGCGAAAAGCTGACGCTCTCACGGATCGGCGAGCCATACTTCGCCATAGTCTTTGCCGTGACGGACAGCGCCGCACCACCACGCCAGCGGGTCAGTTGTTTTCT
Source organism: uncultured Dehalococcoidales bacterium (assembly GCA_964401175.1). Taxonomy (GTDB): domain Bacteria; phylum Chloroflexota; class Dehalococcoidia; order GIF9; family AB-539-J10; genus SKVJ01. Next base: position 11,232 of record CAYNXN010000032.1, read on the forward strand.
GGTGGACCAGGACACGCCGGGGTTCTCGCTGCAGCGACGCCCGGAAACCACCGGGTGGGAGGCTCGTATCCGACGGCCGGTCGTGCTTCGATTCGACCACTGCCGTGTGGATGAGAACCAGCGCCTGGGAGAGGAAGGCAATGCGTTCGGGTTGGCCAGGAGCTGGCTTCCCTCACGCCGAATCATCAGGAGCGCACGCGCCGTCGGCGCCGCGCAGCGAATCCTCGAGGAATGTACCATCCAGGCTCAGACATGGATCTCGTTTGGCAGGACGCTCTCCGAACGCCCCAGCGTACAGGCATCGCTCGGCGATATCGCCACACATATTCACGCGACCAGGCTGCTCGTCTACGAGACGGCGTGGAAGGCCGACCAGGGCCAACCGGTCAAGCGTGAGTCAGCGATGGCGAAGCTCATGGCCACCCAGATGCTCAATCTTGTAGCTGACAACGCGGCACACATCTTCAACGGGCCTGCTCATGTTGCCGGCCTTCCGCTGGAGCGGTTCTGCCGCAGCGTCGTAGGTGGCAGCCTCTCCGGGCAATCGCTGCAATTGCAGCGAGGGATTATCGCCAGAGATGTGTTGCGCGGCCTGAAATTCTGACCGAAATCGCCTGACGTGGGAAACGCGGCGCCCGGCCACGCCAAAGCCACGTGCGGTGAGAAGGGAGATTGAGCATGTCCGCAGGATCCGACCGGTTTGATGCAGATCAACTTCAGTCAAACGTCGACGAACTGAGAGAGGCAGCCAGGCTGATGCGCGGCTATGTCCTCGTCGCGCTCGCGGCAGCCGGATCGGGCCACGCAGGTGGGTCGCTATCCATCATGGACATAGCGGCGGCGCTCTATCTGCACGAGCTGCGCCACAATCCCCAGGACCCGTCCTGGCCGGACCGTGACAGGGTCTTCTGGTCGGCCGGTCACAAGGCGCCTGCACTGTATGCGAGCCTGGGCATATCCGGTTACTTCCACATCGAGGACATGGTCACGCTGCGGAAACTGAACTCGCCCTTTCCCGGACACCCTCACTGGCTCAAGCTTAAGGGAGTGGAGATCTCCAGCGGTTCGCTCGGCCAGGGGTTGTCGGTTGCGGTGGGCAGCGCACTGGCGGCTCGACTGGACCAGAGAGACTACAGGAGATCGGAAGAGCGTCGTGTAGGGAAAGAGTG
>CAYNXN010000033.1:0-12070 GCA_964401175.1 uncultured Dehalococcoidales bacterium
AAGTAGAGGGAGCCAACGGAGGTTGGCTCCCTCTCTGTTTCGTGAGCGCCTACATAAGCAGGCGGGTCGACGGTCCGGGGCGAAAAGACGCGGCGGTAAGCCGACGCAGTCGCTACCTTCCTTCCCCTCCCAGCTGCCGCGACAACTCCGCCACCGCCCTGCGCAGCTCCTGCAGCTCCGCCTGGTTCTGCTCGAGCAAACGTGCCGTGGCGTCGGTTGCTCCGCCACCGGGCGCTGAGGGGCGGGCAGTGAGGAACCGTATCGGCTCGTCGGCGTCCGTGTTCAGGTTCAGCGAGAGCACGTCCATGCGGGTGTAGTGCCCGATGATGTCGTGCCACTGCTTACGGGAAATCTCCAGCTCGATGTCGATGTCGGCGTAGATGATACCTTCTTCACCCTCGATGCTCGCCAGCACCTCGCCGTTCGGTCCGTAGATGGCGCTGTATGCGTTGGCGTCGGTCAGGAACTTGCGGTGCTCCTCGGTGTCGCCCAGCATGTCGACGATGTCCTGGCCCACCGTGCTGGTTGAGACCACGGTGAACAGCTTGCCCTCGCAAGAGTGAGCCCCTGCCCTGAGATGAATCCATGTGTTCTGCCCCAGTCTCGAGCCGAGACCAAGCGACGGGTAGTTTGCCACGTGCACCTGCTCCCCCTGCGCCAGCAACGCATAGCGTGCCAGGGTGTTGCTGTTCTCTCCACAGGCAAGGGTGCCAAGATTGCCGATGTCGGTATTCCAGACCTTCATGCCTGAGCCGTCCCCGCGGGACCAGATCATCTTCTCGGCAAAGGTGGGCACGAGTTTGCGATGTTTCCCCAGGATGTGCCCCTGCCGGTCTATGACCACGTTGGTGTTCCACATGGTGCCTATGTTGGTCGCGATCTTCTCGTTCACGCCCATGACGACATAGATGTCGGCGGCCCTGGCAGCCTGGCAGAGTGCGTCCGTGGTGGGGCTGGGAATCTCGACAGCCTCGTTGAAGAGGCGTGTGAACCAGTCGCTGTACTTGAGCGGCGAGTCGAGCCAGATCCAGTAGGGATACCCTGGGATGAAGGTCTCAGGGAACGCCACGAGCTGTGCCCCGTTGCGACTGGCCTCGTGTATGAGTTGGCATGCCTTCTCCGTCGTCGCCTCCCTGTTGAGGAAGACAGGCGATGTCTGTACTGCGGCCGCTTTGAACTTCGGATACTGGTCTCCCATTGTCTCCTCCTTCCTGCATGGTGAACGGTATTGCGACGTGGCGCTCATGATACTTCACTTCTCATCTTTGCGCACCGTGGACCGTAGCAGCCACGCCGGGTGCTTCACCATCAGAGGGGGAGCCCTGGAGGTCTCCCTCGCGCGATTGGAGTCGTCGGCATCGACGTTCCATCAGTCTTCTCGAGAATCGGTGGGTGCTGTTGATGTGTACGCAGGCCATCTGCCTGGAAGCACGTCCAATCTGCCCACCGTGTCGTGCAGGGCCGGTGTCTTGTGAATACAGTAGGTTCTGACATGAGATTGCAGTACAATCGCGGCGGACCGGATCGTCTTCCGGGAACGTGCCGGGGCGATGCGCAGCGTCACATGGTCCATCACGGCGGGTGGCGCGCAGGCGGCAGCAAGAGATGCTGGTGGTCCAGGTGGGAGAGGTGTTGTTGTGACGGGTTATCTGCGTAGACACTCCCTTGCGTGTGGTATCGTCCTCATGTTCCTGCTCACCTGGCCGGTGGACCTGGCCGTAGCCGCCGAATCCGTCGGCTTGATCGGCGTCGCTCCTCCGATGCCTGTTGTGGTGCTGGTAGGGTTCGGGTTCGTTGTCGCGTCCGTAGTCATGAGCTACGTCACTGGCGGCAAGACAGCGGCGATAGCCCTGTTGCGGAGATTCCTGATATGGCGTGTCAACTGGCGCTGGTATGCCGCCATACTGCTGATTCCAGCCCTGAACTACGCCGCTGTCCATCTGTATGCAGCGCTGTCTGGTGTGCCACCCGACTACAGCGATCTCCTTGCGTATGACATCGCAGGTTCGCCGGTCAACCTCTGGGCGTTCATGATCCCATGGTTCATCTTCTCAGGCCTGACGAATCTGGAGGAGATTGGCTGGCGTGGTTACGTGCTGCCCCGCCTTCAAGGCCGACACGATGCCCTTACTGCCAGCATCATCGTGGCCGTGTTCTGGTGGCTGTGGCACTTCCCCAAGTACCTGGTTGGCGGTTTCGACGTTCTGTTTCTCTGGACTGTAGTGGACGTCGCGGCAAAAGCAATCATGCTGACCTGGCTCTACAACAACACCAGAGGTAGTCTGCTGCTGGCAACCATGTTTCACGCGGCGATGAACACAGCCGCGGTTGTACTGCCAATCGCCAACACTGCGATCACTTCTCATCGAGGAGCCTTCGTCACCTCAGGCTTCCTGGAGCTGGTGGTCGCTCTGGCCATTGTCGCGGGCTATGGGCGGGAGCGATTGTCGCGCAGCAGTCAGCCGCAGGTTGTCTAGCACGCGCGCCCGCAATTCGTTTGTATCCAGTTCACAGCGCCGCCCTGAGTTTCGGATACTGGTCTCCCATCGTCTCCGCCTGACTTGTATTCTGCGCGGAGTGATGGCCCCTGTGCGCTTTCCGGACAACAGCGCGCGACGGGAAGGAGCCCGGCTCGCTGACCTGGCCTCGTTGCCGCGCTTGGCTCGCGGTGGCCGTGGTGGCCGTGGTGGTTACAGCTTCGGGACACACGCATGCCGCTCGAAGAGGAACGGCCAGCGGTCCTGTCTTGAGGAGCGCCCTCACCTGATGAGTCTTGTCCGCGGCGGGTCAACGCTCGACCAGCCGTATCTCAAAGAGCCAGGGCCAGAGCTTGCCGGTCACAAAGAGGCGGTCGCCGGCCGCATCGTAGGCGATGCCGTTCAGCACATCGACTCGCGCGGTCACTTCCATCGTGTCAAGCAGACCGCTCAGGTCAATCCAGCCGGTGACCAGGCCATCTGCGGGGTCGATTATGGCGATGCGGTCCGTCTGCCAGACGTTAGCGTAGACCATGCCGTCGATGAACTCCAGCTCGTTGAGCCGCTCCACCGGCGTGGTCTCGTCGTGAACGTTCACATAATACTCCACCCTAAATGACTCGGGCTGGCGGAAGTACAGCCTGGGACTGCCGTCGCTCATGATGAGCCGAACACCGTCGCAGGTGAGGCCCCAGCCTTCACTCTCATAGGTGAAGCTGTCTACCAGGGTGAGTCCCTCCGGGTCGTAGACGAAGCCAACCCGCGCTTGCCACGTCAGTTGCAGGATTCGGTCCTGACACACCGCGAGACCCTCACCGAAGTGGTTATCGTGCAGCGGCGTGCTCACCAGCACCGTACCGGTCTGCAGCTCAACTTTGCGCAGAGACGAGCGGCCCCGCAGGCCGGTGCTCTCGTAGAGGTGGCCATCGTAGAACACCAGCCCCTGGGTGAATGCGTTCTCGTCGTGGGGATATACATTCACGACCTCGTAGCCGTACCGTCTGACTTGGGCTGGCGCCGACGACGGTGGTTGGTCAGGTGTCGCTGTTGGCGGCGGCGCATCCGCACAACCGGGCAACGCCGACAGGAGCGAAAGCACCGCAAGCAAGACGACCGGAGGATACCTCAGTGTGTTCATCGACGATGCACCGTCAGGTTGCCGGTCAGTCAACGACGCTCGAATGGGCTGGAAGTCCCGGCGACGCACAAAGGATAGCATGGCGCTGCCGCCGGCTCAGGGAGATTGTCTCGGTGAGGGGGCACCGGGATGTTGCCGAAGGGCGCGGTGTACGTCGTCAGCCGCTCACTCTCTGTGCCGCCGCGTTGCGTCCGGCGATGCGCCCGAAGACAAGACACTCGGTGATGGCGCAACTGCCCAGCCGGCAGGCGCCATGAACGCCACCGGTCACCTCTCCGGCGGCGTAGAGCCCGCCGATGGGCTGTCCGGCCACATCGATAACCTGCGCTCTTGCGTTGATCTGGACGCCACCCATCGTGTGGTGCACCTTGGGCCAGAGCCTCATGGCGTAGTAGGGCGGCTCTGTGAGCGGCGCCGCGTTCTGCAGCATCGGCTTGCCGAAATCGGGGTCGTTGCCCGACGCGACGTGGCGGTTGAATCTCTCGACGGTGGAGGACAATGCCTTCGGTTCGAGCCCGTAGCATGCGGCAAGCTCATCCAGTGAGTCGAACCCCCGCACCACTCCCTTCTCGAGACAGCGGTCAATAGACCATCCCGAGACGCGCACCGCGCGCGAGTCGGCGATGCCCACACATGGCCGTCCCACAGCCAGTATCGCATCCGCCACCATCTTCCGGTCTCCCAGTTCATTCACGATGCGTGCGCCGGTCACGGGTGAGACCACCAATCCGTACTGGAACGCAACGTAGTCGGCGAAACGGGGCCCCACGCCGTAGCCTTTCTCATCCGGTGACGCCCACGGGCCGAGCTGGATGTGTGACAACTGCACCGGCATCGCACCCAGCCGCAGTGCCTCGACGAGCGCCTCTGCGGTGGTGGTCGTCTTGTTGGTGGTATCGACCGAGGCGTCAAGCCGCGGATCCTGAGCGGCGCGAAAGGTCACGTCCGCACCAAAGCCGCCCGTTGCCAGCACGACAGCGCGCCTGGCCCTGACGGTAGCATCGACGCCCGAGGCCGGGCGACCGGGCACGTAGCCATCGCGTATCCGCACCCCGGCGACGCGTCCCTGGCTTGTGACATCGAATCCCTGGAGGCACGACTGCAGACGCAACTCTATCCCCAGTTTCCTCAACTGCTCCACCTGCCGGCGAATGATCGTGGCTCCCGTCACGTTGAGGGCAGTGAGACACCGTGGCACCGAGTGCCCGCCGAACTGGTCCATGCGGTCCAGGTACTCCACCCCGAGGTGCTCGAGGGACCACTGCACTGCCTCGGCGGAATGCAGTGCCACCTTCCAGACGAGGTCGGGATGGTTCAAGCCGAGACCCGCGCGCATCATGTCGCGGTGCATGAGCTCGGGGGAGTCAGTGATGCCAAGGCGCCGCTGCTGCGGAGTGTCTGCCGCGGCGATGCCGCCATCGCTGATGCTGGAGTTGCCGCCAGCCGCCTTCATCTTCTCCAGCACGATCACCGAAGCTCCGGCGTCCCGCGCCTCTATGGCCGCCGCAAGTCCGGCAAAGCCTGCGCCGACGACTACGACATCATATTCATCATGCCCGTCCAGATTTGAAGGTGTCTCCAATCCGAGTCTGTCCATCTCTTACCTCAACTGCCATTTGAAAGGATAGCGGCAACGCTGCGGCGGCCTACGGCTTGAAACCCTTGCGCCCGAGGAACACCGCCCTGGAGCCGAGTTCCGCCTCGATCTCCATCAGCCGCGTGGTGGCATCGTCTAAGCCGCCCTCACGCATGTGCCCCGTCTTAAGGCCAACCGCATAATCGGCGATGTCGGCGCCCTCTCCCCGGCTGTTGCAGGGCATGACGCCGTAGCCGTTACGGTAGGCGAGGTCGACCATATCGAAAGCCTCTGTGAGGCTGCCGACCTGGTTCACCTTCAACAGGACGCAGTTCGCCGCTCCCATCCGGATGCCCTGCTGCAGCCGCTGTGGATTGGTGGTGAAGAGATCATCGCCGGCCACCTGGATGCCCAGCTCCCGGGTGAGTGTGGCGTGGCCCTCGAAATCATCCTCGTCCAGCGGGTCCTCCATGATGACGAAGGGGTACCGCTTCACGGCATCGCGGTAGAGTTCTATGAGGTCCTCGCGTGTCTTGTCCTCACGGGAGAACAAACCCCGGTACAAGCCTGTCGCCTTGTCGTAGTAACAGCCCGCCGCGATGTCGACCTGGATGCCGATTCTGCCGCTGTTGCCAGACCGTTCGATGGCCTCGGTCATCAGAGCCCAGAGTTCGCGGTCGTGCTCGAATACTCCCTCCTGATCAATGAAGAGCCGGTCGATGCGAAACGTGTTGAGCCCCTTGCGTTGCAGCAGCACGTTGCGGAATTCCTGTCGCACCTGCCAGCAAGCCTGCGATGCATCGCTGAAGCTGTCGAATCCGTAGCAGTAGAACGAATACGTCGGCTTCTCGCCTCCCCGTTCACCTCCACCGTAGCGCTTCGGACCGAGGACGGCGAGGACGCCGGGAACCGGCATGACACAAGCGTTCGGCCCGCCGAGATACTGGTACAGTGGCAGCCCCACGCTGGCTGCGCCCGCCTTCAGCACCGCTGCAGAAACCGCGGCGATGCAGTTGCCGCCAAGCCTCGACTTGTCGGCGGTTCCGTCCATCTCGATCATGTGATAGTCGATCTCCCGCTGCCGCGTGGCGTCCATGCCGATGAGCGCCGGGGCGATCGTCTCCTTGACCACCGCGATGGCTTTCTGCACCCCCAGGCCACCCCAGCGAGGGCCACCATCGTGAATGAGCTTCACCTCGTGCTGGCCGAACGAGGTGCCGGCTTGAACCTGCGCTACTCCCAGCGCCCCGTTCCTCGTCACCACTCTGGCTTCAAGCGCGGGATGACCCCGCCAGCTCCACGCTTGAACCGCTGTTACGGACTTGATCAACGAACCGTCCGACATTCTCTCTCTCCTTTGTCACCCTCATCCGGTCACGAGCGCCACGGTGAGGTCGTTCAGGCTGATGTTCGGCTCAGCCACGATGCCGCAGTGGAGCCGCCACAACGCCGGTGTGGAGTCATGTTGCTTGAGTGCGGCCGCGATGTCGATGCCGGCGATGGCGGCTTCACTCACCGTATGGCCGTCGACGATGCCGCCGGCGAGACAGGGGATGGCATCCGCCTCATCGCAGAATTGCGTTCCCGGCCCGTCCGTGCCGTCAGTATCCACCGACGCCATGATGATGCGGTCGCTCCCGGCGATCCGGCTTGCCGCCGCCAGGCTGAACTCCTGGTTGCGGCCTCCAACTCCATTGCCTTTGCCGACGGTAACCACCATCTCTCCGCTGGTGAAGAGGGCGCACGGTGGCTGGTACGGCTGCCCCCGGCGCTCGATGGTCTTCGCGATCTCCGCCAGGTATGCGGCCGCGTGGACCGCCTCAACTGCCCACAGGTCCTCAGCCAGCAGGTGGGGTTCGTAGCCGAGCTCTCGCGCCCGCTGCATCGCCGCCGGAAGCTTGGCCGTCTGCCGGGGGCCGGGCATGACGCCGAACACGCGATGCCCCAGGCGCTCGAATTCGTCCGCCTTCATCGTGTCCATCGAGGCATCCTTTCGAGAGAGGAAGTCCCGTACAGATGAAGGCACCTCGTCCCATGCGTTCCAGCGCCGCAGGTTCTCTATCGCCTGTTCGTAGGTGGTGCCGTCCGGCAACGTGTGCAGCCAGAAGTTCTGGTGCAGCAGTTCCTGATAAGAGCCGGGCTCGATCGCGACTATGTGCACCACCTGGGCCGGTCGCAGCAGACGGGAAATCCGGCCTCCCTTCAGCATATCCAGATGGTTGCGAACCGGATTCAGATCCTGTGTGGGGGCGCCGTGTTCAATCTGCATAATCCGCGTGGTTGCTCTCACATCCTCCAGCGTCACACCGGGCACTGGAAGCGTCAGCAGCGCTGAGACGCCGTTGCCGATGCAGGTGAAGACGAGATCCCTCTCGGTCAAACCATGTGTCAGCTCGACGATGCGCTCACATCCCCTGACGCAGTCCTCATCAGGGACGGGATGACCGCCCAGGGTGACCTCGACGCGCTCGAGGATGACCGGGTGCCCCTTCTTGTCGATGACGTGACCTCCGGTCAGCCGGTCGCCCACGGTGTCCTCGATGGCTCCGGCAACCCGCTGCAGCCCCTTGCCTGCACCCAGGATGATGATGCGGTCAAGCCCGGTCAGGTCGTAGGAAGCCTCTCCGCTGATGCTTGAGCCCTCCGGCTCAAAACGCTTCCCGCCGACCAGGAGCCAGTTGCCCTCGACACGAATCAGTTCTCTCGTGTTGTGATATGGATCGGCGGCCTGGAGTCCGGCTTCCAGAATAGCCACCATGTCGGCACGGCCACGGGCGTTGCCGTGCGAGGCGAGGGTCTCTCCGTTGAGGATTCTCATGGCGGGAATACTGCCTCATATCCGGTGATGCGGGCGTTCACCGAGAGAGCACATAGCCAACGACTGACGCCGTGCGCATCGACCGGGCGCCAAGAGTATGCCGCAGGTCGGGCACCGAACTCAAACATCTTGTGCGACCTGAGCAGCAGGATCGCTCCGGTACAGGCCTGATCATCCCCCGCGGGAGACACGGAATGGCAGGCGCACAAGCTCCACCCCGTCGACATAGAGCACGAAGGCGTATTCTCCCTCGGGGAAGAGCCCACTCTCCGGGGGGTTGAGCCGGAACCAGACGTACCCCGAGCCACCCACCACGGCAGCCTCGTGCCACGAGTACAGGTGGTTGCTGAGATTCAGTCCCGTCCCGTGGAGATAGTACCACTCCGACCTCTCAGTAGCGCCCGCAGGCAGATTGGCGATGTAGACCGAACAGTAGATGCCGCTGGCGTCTGGTGGGAAGACTGTGGTGTAGTCCACCGGGCGGTTCTTGCTGTCGACCCCGGTTGTCATTGTGGCCTCGCGTAGACTCATCGCCGCAGACGCCACGGAGAACGGCAGGGCGGTCTCTTGTTGACCGTCGAGGTACAGCAGCAGCAGGTAGTCACCCTCGGGCCACCCGGCGTCGGGCATGCTGAGAGAGAAATCGAGATACTGGGAGCCCTGGGCCGCCGTAATTGATGCTGAATCGATGAGTAGCTGCGCCGTGGTCGGCGCACCATCGCCGCTGTAGTACCATTCGGCGAGCACCTCCGTTCCTTCAGGCGCGTCCAGGAGCTGAACACTGCAGTGGATCTCTGGCGCGTCCGGAGAGAACTCGGAGGTTGAATCGAGTGGCCTGCGTTCCTGGTCAACCGCAGAGGTCAGCGTGACTGCGGTTAGCCGCGCTCTCGTGACGGTCTCGAGTGGAGAAACCGCGCTGGCCGGCGCGCCGGAGGCGGTCACTTTGAATGGAAGGGACGCCTTCTCCTTGCCGTCGAGATAGAGCAGAAGCAGGTAGTCGCCTTCCGGCCAGCCCGCATCGGGAACGGTGATGGAGAAGTGCACATACCTGGTCCCGCCCGCGCTCAGAGCGGACGTCTCTATGACGTAATCGGTGACCCCGGCAAGAGCGCCCTTCACATAGACCCACTCGGCAGCCAGCTTCGTGTCATCCTGGAGGTCGTCAATTCTCACAGAGCAGAAGATCTCCGGTGTGTCGGTGTCGAACTCGGTGGTGGCTCCCACCGGCCTTGACTGGGCGTCGACGCCGAGGCACATGGTCGCCTCGTCGAGCGAAGCACCAATGGCGCCGATGATTCCTCCGCAGCCGCATAGGAACAGGGCTGCCAGCGGCAGCATGGCGGCAAAAGTCGACGTGACAACAGGTGGTGCTCGCAAGTTCAACTCCTGCAGGTGGGCTGTCGCTGACAGGGGCCCGGTTACCCTTCCACGCTCCAGCCGCCTGGAATTACGCAGGGCGATCCGCAACTGCAAGTCCAGCCTCGGACCGCCTGCCGGTCTACTCAACTGTGAATGGCAGTATTACCTGCCGCTCGCCATTGACCGAGAGGACCACGGCATAGTGGCCCGCCGGCCAACCCCCGGATCCGTACGACCTGTTGACCCATGTGGGGCGTTCGCTCACCTTGATTTCCATCTCGTAGTCACCGATGAGTCGGTGAACCGATGAACCGACATCGTACCATTCTGCCAGCAACTTGGCTCCTGCAGGAGCCTCCTTCACCCTGATGACGGTATAGACCTTCTCCACTCCAACCGGGAATATCGTCGTGGGGTTGACGGGGTTGTTGTCCTTGTCCACGCTCATCGACATGACCGCGGTGATGGGCGCTGCTTCGATCGAGAACGGCACAGCTTCCTGCAGCGTGCCATTGAGATACAACTTGACCTGGTATTGACCCACCGGCCAGCCTTCGTCCGGGATGATGAGCGAGAGGGCGATGTACTGGGTCCCCTGTGTCACATAGGGCACGGAGCCAACCAGCACGTTTGAGGCGCCCTGCCACTCTCCGCTGACGTAGTACCACTCTGACAACAGCTCCGTGCCGGCCGGGGCATTCGATACAAGGACCGAGCAGGTGATCTCCGGTGTATCCGCCTCGAAACTGCTGGTCGGGGCAGTTGGCTTCGATTGCGCGTCCACCTCAAGCGTCATCGTCGCCGAGGTGATCGAGGCGCCGCCGGCTCCCGGACCACCTGCGGTGGCGCTCACGGTGAAGGGCACAGATTCCTTCTCCTTACCGTCGACAAACAGGTTTACCACGTACTCGCCGACCGGCCATCCACCGTCGGGCCTGGAGAGAGAGAAGCCGATGTAGCCAGTGCCGCCACCGACGTAGTTGACCTCGTCGATGACATAGTCCGTGACTCCCTGGGCCTCTCCTCGTACGTAGACCCACTGCGCCATCACGGCAGTGTCGTCTGGAGCATTTGACAGCTTGACCGAGCAGTAGATCTCTGGTGTGTTGACACCGAATTCGGTCGTGGGGTTCACTGGCCTGTACTCGCTGTCCACCTCAGCACACATGGTGGCCTCACTGAGCGAGGCGGTAGTGAAGCTCACCTCTCCACTACAGCCGGACAGAACCGCCACAACCAGGATCATCGCCAGCAGCACCGATGATACGTGCACCACTGACCTCTGCATGTCTGCCTCCGTACCTGCGAATGGTCAATTATACACCGGCGCGACGCTTGACAAAGGGCTTCCAGTACGTAACGATATATCGTATACCGAGGTATCATGGTCCGAGGTACCGCCGGTTGCGTGGATGGCCAAGGAGAGTGAGCGTGATGAGACGCAGAGTCGCGGTTATCGTAGATGCACCTGCGGCGGTGCCGCAGGATGTGGTTCAGCAGCTCGACATCGGAATCGTTCCATTGCACGCCATAATCGATGGCACGGACTACCTCGAGACTGACGTGGATATGGATTGGTTGCTCAGCCGGCTGCGTCAGAGGGGCGACGTTCCCACTTCCTCGGCTCCATCGATCGGCGAGGTGCTGAAGGCGTATGACTGGGCGGCCGAAAGGGCGGATGCAGCGATCTCGATTCACATGACCTCCGTCTTCAGCAAGGGCTATGGTGCGGCGCTCGAAGCCCGCAAGTTGGCCCTGCAGAAGCATCCCGGGATGCAGATCGAAGTTGTCGACTCTCGCACGGTGGAAGCGGGCGAGTTGCCGATTGCCGTCGAGGCGGCCGAATTGGCGAGCGCGGGAGCGTCCTTCGAGGAGGTCGTCAGCAAGGCCTACGAAGTCCGCGATGCCATGTGCTCACTTTATTGCTTCGAGACGCTGTTCTATCGCGAGAAAGGCGGCCGGATCTTCAAAGCCAAGCCATGGGCCGAGGCTGAGGAGAACAGCGGCGCGGGGTTCAAGGCGATGATCGAGGTCGACCACTCGACCGGCGGGACTGTGAATCTAGTCTCACGCGCCAAGGCGAAAAAGCAACTCGTGCGCAAGATGGTTCAGATCGCAGCCGAGCGAGTTGACGGACGTGGCTTGCGTGGCGCCATCGTGCACGTCAACGCTGCCCAGGATGCGGCCTGTCTCGAGCGCATGCTGCATGAGGAACTGCAGTGCGAGAGCCTCTACGTTTCACACGGACGTGCGGTGACCGCGATACAGAATGGCGAAGGGTTCATCACCTTCGGATTCCATGCAGTCGCATGAAGCCGGCGCGTACCAGTTCGATCAGCGCACATCGGCGCAACCTTTCGAGGCAGATCATCCGGCGGAGCTAGGCCGCCGGCATGGCTCTCATAACAAATGCTTAGAGGGAGAGAAGATGACTAGACGAACTACAGTGTTCATCACCCTGGTGCTCGCGGCCCTGCTGTTGCTTCCCACGGTGGGGTGCGCTGAGAACAAGACCCCGGAGACATATCGCGTTGGCGTCATCGCCTCGCAGACAGGGCCGTACAGTGCCCTGGGTTTGCCGGCCATCGATGGTGCACGACTTGTTGCCGACCAGATCAACGCGGCCGGCGGCATAGGCGGCATGGAGCTGGAACTCATCTACTACGATGATAAGGGCAGCTCGACGGAGACGGCGCTCGCTG
>CAYNXN010000034.1:0-11970 GCA_964401175.1 uncultured Dehalococcoidales bacterium
TTCGATATATCGAGATATGTGAATCGCCATATCGGCGCTTTCGCCACGCGGTATGCGCTCCGTAGCGCTCGGCCAGAGGATGGCGGTCTCCATGGCTGACGACCAGCAGTGTCTCGGAGGAGATGAGCGCGCTGCATGAAAGCGACGCCAGCAGGTCGCCGGTGGACGGCTCATCGTATGGCGGGTCAAGGAACACGACGTCGTAGCAGCGCGTCAACGTTTGTAGGGCGCGATTGGCCGGCACGCAATGTACGGCCGACTGTCTCGTGAATCCAGTGACCTCGAGGTTCTGCTTGATCACGCTGCAACACTCTCGACTGCTGTCCACGAAGTCCGCCCAGGATGCACCTCTGCTGAGGGCCTCGATGCCGAGCGCGCCGCTGCCGGCGAAGAGGTCCAGCACCACGTCGCAGTTGCAGTCCGCGTTCTCCAGCATCGAGAAGACCGCCTGCCTCGTCTTGCTGGTGGTTGGCCGCACGCTCCGGCTCTTCGGAGCCCTGAGCTCGATGCCACGCGCGCTGCCTCCTTCCACTCGCATGCTGTCCCCTGGGTCGGCACGATTGTACAACGTGGTTTATACGTTCATCAATGGCTCCAATCGTTTGACGCCCCAACAGGCATACACTATACTTCGGCAAGAGGTACGTAGGGCGGACATTCGTATGAGCAGCGGTTTCGAACGATTCTCAGAGGGCGCCCGCAAAGTCCTGACGAAAGCTCAGGAGGAGGCGAAACGCCTCGGACACGGCTACATCGACACCGAGCATATCCTTCTCGGGATAGTCGATGATGAGGCCGGCACTGCTGCCAAGATACTCACGAATCTCGGCGTCCCTCTCGCCAAGGTCCGGGCGGCGGTCGAGTTCGTCGTCGGTAAGGGAGAGCGCAGGGCGGCAGGAGAGATAAGCCTTGCGCCCAGGGCCAAGCGAGCCATAGAGATTGCCGTCGATGAGGCGCGCAAGCTTAATTCCAGCTATATCGGAAGCGAGCACCTGCTGCTCGGCCTGCTTGGCGGCAAGGAAGGCGTCGCCTGCAACGTGCTCGAGAACTTCGGCATCACGCTCGAGCGTGCCCGTGAGGAGGCGGCGCAGGTCATGCGCCACGAATCGATGCATGCGCGCACGAACCGAGCCGCAAGCAAGACTCCCACGCTGGATCAACTGGGCACGGACCTGACCGCGCTGGCGAGAGCAGGGAAGCTCGACCCCATCATCGGTCGTACGCAGGAGATTGAACGCGTAATCCAGATTCTCAGCAGACGCACCAAGAACAACCCGGCGCTTATCGGAGAGCCTGGAGTCGGCAAGACGGCGATCGTCGAAGGCCTCGCGCAGCGCATCGTTGACGGCGAGGTGCCCGAGGTGTTGCAGGGCAAACGTATCATCGCCCTCGATATCGGCGCCCTGGTGGCGGGTACGAAGTACCGTGGCGAGTTCGAGGAGCGGATGAAAAAGGTCATCGAAGAGGAGAAGGCTGCAGGCAACTGCGTCCTCTTCATCGATGAGATGCACACCATCGTGGGGGCTGGTGCGGCCGAGGGCGCTGTGGACGCGTCCAACATGCTGAAGCCGGCGCTTTCCCGCGGCCAGTTGCAGTGTATCGGGGCTACCACTCTCAACGACTTCCGCAAGTACGTCGAGAAGGACCCCGCGCTGGAACGGCGTTTCCAGACCGTGCTCGTGGCCGAGCCGAGCATTGAAGAAACCATGGACATACTGTTCGGCGTGCGCGCACGTTACGAAGAGTTCCATCATCTGACCATCACCGATGATGCGTTGCGCTCCTCGGCCTCCCTGGCGGCGCGCTACATTCCGGACCGCTTCCTGCCAGACAAGGCTATTGACGTTGTCGATGAAGCCAGTTCCCGCGTGCGGATACGCCGGGGCAGCGCTCCTATCGGGCTCACCGAGGCGCGCAAGGCCCTTGAGACGGTGAGACGTGAGAAGGAAGCCGCCATTGCCGGTCAGCAATATGAATACTCCGTCGAGCTGCGCGAACGCGAGCTCCAGCTCATCGACAAGGTGGCCCTCATGGAGCAGGAGTGGCAGTGCAAGCGCGAGACGGAGCGGCCTGAGGTCGGAGAAGATGACGTTGCCGAAGTGGTAAGCATGTGGACCGGCATACCAGTGGCGCGACTCAGCTCGGATGAGAGCAGCCGCCTGTTGCAGATGGAAGATGCGCTGCATCACCGGATCATCGGCCAGGATGAGGCGGTCACCACCATCGCGAAGGCAGTGCGCCGTGCCCGCGCAGGACTCAAGGATCCGAGGAGACCCATAGGTGTCTTCATGTTCCTCGGACCGACTGGTGTAGGCAAGACCGAGCTCGCGAGGGCGCTGTCCGAGTTCATGTTCGGCAGCGAGGATTCGCTGATACGCCTGGATATGTCCGAGTTCATGGAGCGGCACACAGTTGCCCGTCTGGTTGGCGCGCCTCCCGGATACGTCGGCTATGATGATGGCGGCCAGTTGACCGAAACGGTGCGCCGCAAGTCGTACTGTTGCATTCTGCTCGATGAGATTGAGAAGGCCCACTACGATGTGTTCAACATATTGCTGCAGATTTTCGATGATGGCCATCTCACCGACGCCAAAGGCCGGCGAGTGGACTTCCGCAATGCCATCATCATCATGACCAGCAACGTTGGCGCCGAGTTGATACGCAAGGACATGAGCATCGGGTTCGCGACTCATAGCGATGCCACGAAACAGCAGCAGGCTGACTATGAGAAGATGAAGGAGAAGGTGCTGGCGGAACTGAAGAATCGCTTCCGTCCCGAGTTCCTGAATCGACTCGATGCGTCGGTGGTATTCCATTCGCTGGGCAAGGAAGAGCTACGCGAGATCGTCGATCTCATGCTCGGACAGGTGGCGAAGTCCCTCAAGGAGAAGGACATCTCTCTCGTGGTTTCTGAGGCTGCCAAGGATCTGCTTGGCGCCAAGGGATACGACCCCGTCTTCGGGGCGAGGCCATTGCGCCGGGTCATTCAGAACATGCTGGAGGACCAGCTTTCCGACGCCATACTCCGTGGCGAGTTCCGCGCGGGAGATACGATCGAGATCGATGCGAAAGAGGATCGGCTCCTGATGCTGGCCCAGGGAGAGGTGCGGGAGCTGCTTCCTGCCGGCGAGTGCGCGCGCTGACGTACGTGCGCGCTTTGTCCCCGTCCTGCGACCCGATGCCCGGGCCTAGTGCGTTGAGTGTTCTCTCGTGACGCCTGAGAATCGCGGCAAAGCCAGACAGAAGCAGGTCTTCATCTGCCAGCATTGTGGTCGCGAGAGCCCCAAGTGGCTTGGCCAGTGTCCTTCCTGTCAGAGCTGGAACAGCTTTGAAGCCGTGGCTCTCGACCGGCTTCCATCCGCCTCAGTAGCTTCGGCCACGTTCGCCTCTCCCGAAGAGCTGTCCTCGGTCTCTCTCGATTCGTCGCCCCGGATGAGTCTCGGTCTTTCCGAGTTCGATCGCGTCCTCGGCGGAGGGCTCGTTCCGGGGTCACTCGTCCTCCTTGGTGGTGAACCGGGCATCGGCAAGTCCACACTCTTGTTGCAGGTATGTGCCCACCTCTCAGAGCATCAGGGTGCCGTTGTTTACGTCTCCGGAGAGGAGTCCCCGCACCAGGTGCGCCTCCGTGCCTCGCGTCTTGGCGTGTCGGGGCGGCGGATACTGCTTCTGGCCGAGACCAATCTGGATGCGGTGCTGCACCACCTTGGACAACTTTCGACGGTCCTGGTGGTGGTTGACTCGATACAGACCATGAGTCTCGACGGGGTTGTTGGCGCTCCCGGGAGTCTGAGTCAGGTGCGTGAGTGCACGCTGGCATTGATGCGCTTTGCGAAGCAGCACAGAGTCTCCGTGCTCATCGCCGGCCATGTGACCAAGGAGGGAGCCATCGCCGGACCCGGGACGCTGGAGCACATCGTCGATGTGGTGCTGTACATGGAGGGTGAGCGGCATAGCTCCTATCGTCTCGTCCGCAGTGTTAAGAACCGCTTTGGCTCAACGGACGAACTTGGCGTGTTTGAGATGGTTGCCGCTGGACTGGAACCGGTGGAGAACCCCTCGCTGGTGTTCTCCGGAGGTGAGAACAACAGGGGCATTGGGTCAGTGGTGGTTCCCGTCCTTGAAGGCAGCAGACCGCTCCTGGTGGAGATTCAGGCGCTGACGTCGCCCGCCGGGTTCGGGCCGCCGAGGCGCGTTGCCACCGGGTTTGATGTGAACCGGCTGTTGCTCATCACGGCCGTCCTCTCCAAGAGGGCAAGGCTCAAGCTGTCGGACCAGGACGTCATCGTGAACGTGACCGGGGGCTTGCGCATCACGGAACCGGCGGCCGACCTCGGTGTCGCTCTCGCCCTGGTCTCCAGCTTGAGAGATAGACCGCTCGCTGCCGGCCTCGTCGTCTTCGGCGAACTGGGACTGGGAGGCGAGATCCGCACTGTCTCTCAACCTGCTCGTCGACTGGCGGAGGCCGAGCGGCTCGGCTTCGACGCATGTGTACTTCCGGCCGGCGCCAAGACGACGGGGGAGGGCAAGGGCCTGAGATTGCTTCGGGCCTCCACCCTGGCGCAGGCGATCACTATGGCCTTCGCGCGTGACGGCTCATCGTCCGCCGGTGAGGAGCACTAGTGGAACGCACCGGGGCAATCATACCGGCTGCCGGGCGGAGCGCCCGCATGTCGGGCGTCGACAAGCTGTTCCTGCCACTTGGAGGCAGACCCCTGCTGGCGTGGTGTGTTGAGACGCTGGAACGGCATTCTTGCATCGATGACATCGTGGTTTCCGTCGCTGCCGAACGTATGGACGGGGTGCGACGGCTGGCAGACGAGCGCGGCTGGCGCAAGGTGCGCCTGGTCACGGGTGGAGACAGGAGGCAGGACTCTGTTGCACGCGCGCTGGAGCTTCTCGGTCAGGTTGATTGGGTGCTGGTGCACGATGGCGATCGCCCGTTTCTCGAGCCGGCGCTGGTCGATTCGGGGCTTCGTGCCGCAAAAGAGACCGGCGTCGCCGTGGCTGCGGTCGCCGTCAAGGACACGGTCAAGTCCGTGGATGGTGACGGTCTGGTTGTTGCCACTCTCGATCGTGATGCGCTGCGGGCGGCTCAGACGCCGCAGGTCTTTCGGGCGGATATCATACGCCACGCCTACGCCGCTGCCACTGCGACGGTGACGGATGACGCCATGCTCGCCGAGCGACTCGGATATCCAGTGAGGCTGTACGAGGGCTCGTATGACAATCTGAAGGTGACGACACCTGACGACGTCATCGTAGCGGAGGCGATCGCCCGCAGGTGGGAGGCTCGCCGGTGAGGATCGGCTTCGGCTACGATAGTCATCGGTTGGTTGCGGGCCGCCGCCTGGTGCTCTGTGGCGTTGAGGTTCCGTTTGACAGAGGGCTTTCGGGCTGGAGCGACGCCGATGTGGCCACCCATGCGGTCATCGATGCACTCTGCGGCGCCGCGGGCCTGGGTGACATCGGTACGCTCTTTCCCGCGGGCGACGAACGCTATCATGACGCCTCGAGCCTTCGGTTGCTTGAACACACCTGTCGTCTTGTGTGCGAACGCGGGCTGCATCCGGTCAATGTCGACATCACCGTGATCGTGGAGAATCCTGTTCTGGCGCCTTACGTTGCGGCGATGCGTGAACGCCTCGCCGCAGTCATGAGGCTTGAGGGGGGATTCATTTCGATCAAGGCCAAGACGAACGAATGCATGGGATTTGTTGGCCGTGGCGAGGGCATCGCGGCCATCGCCGCGGTGCTGCTCGAATGAACCCGGGCGAGTGGCGCTACTCACTATCTGGATGGAGACTGCCTCTATCAGCTTCGCGCGGGAGTGCTACAATTCGGTGGGTGTCCGGCGGCCACGCAGACACGCCTGCGGAGAATGCGGCAGTCATACGTGTGCCGGCGGCGCCGGTTTGTGATTCACGGAGGAAGCACCATGCCTTTGTATGAGTATGAATGTGACAAGTGTGGCCGGAGGACTGAGGTGCGACAGTCGGTGGGGCAGAACGGAGCCGACGTGGTCTGCCCTGCCTGTGGCGCTGTTGGACTGAGGCGAGTCTTCTCCAAGTTCTTCTGTGCCGGCTCCGATGATTCGAGCTTCGGCGGCGGTGGCAGCAGCTGCTCAACGTGCAGCTCGGGGAACTGTGCGTCGTGTGGCATGTGATGCGCGTGAGACCTGGCACTTGTGACCATGAGCTGCGGGGCGTGGTCTCTGCCCCATCGGGGGCGTTGCCGGACCACCGTTCCCCCTTCCGCCTGACACGTGGCTGGTGGTGCGGTCGTGGTTGACCTCCTTCCGGTCCTCGTGCTGACGGGCGCAGTCGTCGGATTCACGGCCGCCCTGCTCGGTGTCGGCGGCGGCTTCATCCTGGTCCCGGTGATGTACTGGGTGATGTCCGGCGCCGGCGTTGCCGAGGATATTGCGCTTCGCACCGCCTTCGGCACCAGCCTGCTCGTCATCGTGCCCACTGTTCTCAGCAGCACCTGGCGCCATCACAAGAACGGCGCTGTGGTCTGGCGTGTGGCTCTGATTCTCGGTGGCTGTGGCGCCGGCGGTGCGTTGCTGGGCTCCACACTGGCCGCGCACCTTCCCTGCGGCGCGTTGAAGGTCGGCTTCGGCGTCTTCATTCTCGTGGTCTCCGCGCGCATGCTGGTGGGCATCAGGACCGAGGGCAAGGTGAGCGACCTGACACTCTCACCACGGACGGGTCCGCTGGTCGCGCTGGGGCTCTCGATGGGCGTGATCAGCGGTCTGACCGGGCTTGGCGGCGGAGCGCTCATGGTTCCTGCCCTGGTGCTGCTCTTCCGCTTCCCCATGTTGCGTGCGGTGGCGACGTCGAGTGCCGCCATCATCTTCACCGCCCCGGGCGGAATAATCGGCTACATAATCCATGGCATGGGCGTGGCCGGTCGGCTGCCCTACAGCATCGGCTACGTGAACCTTGCCGTCTGGCTGGCGCTGGTGGCGCTGAGCATCCCCATGGCCCAACTGGGCGCCAGGACCGCCCACGCGATAGATGGCCGCAAACTCCGGATCCTTTTCGTCGTGCTGATGGTGTACGTGGGGCTGCGAATGACGGGGCTGTTCGAAGCGCTTGGCTGAAGCTTTCCCTAGGAAACGCCGAGTACGGTGACTTCGTCGCCTACGACGGCGTTGAGATGAGCGGCGGCATTGCCGTTGCGCAGAGAGACCTCGAGGTATCCGCTGCTGCCGATGAGCGCCGCCAGCCCGCGCGTCTCGCCGTAGTAGCGTGAGATTCCGTCTATCCTCGTTGCCCCGAGTACGATCTCCACAGGGCCGGGGGGCAGGTCGGAGCTTCGCATGTCCGTGATGAGATTGCCGAAGCGGTCGATGTGCATCACATGTCCCAGAAGCTCATCCGGGCCTGCGGACCGTGGCCTCGTGATTGGCAGGACGGTGAGCATGTCGGTCTTCTCGCCAAACTCGTAGGGAGAAAGCCCCAGCGACAACCCGGCGGCCACCGGTGCGAAGATATCCCGTCCGTGGAACGTCGGGCTGACCGGCGTTCTCCAGAAACGGGGATCGGTAATGGAGACGGCCTCGATGCCCCGCTTGAGACGCACCATGATCGCGCTGCCACCGAAATCGGGGACCTCCTCGGCGTTCAGCGCCAGTTGGTCGATGACATAGGTCAGCAGGCCATTGTCTGGAGCCACGAATACGGCTGAGGGGACCTTGAGGATAATCCCACGCCGCTCGCTTCCAACGTCGGGATCGACGACGGCCACGTGGATTGTGTTCTTGGGGAAGAACTGGTAGCTCGATGCAAGTACGAACGCCCCCTGTCGGATGTTCTGAGGCTCGATGGCGTGCGTGATATCGACCAGCGTTGCTCTGGGGTCTCTGGTGAGAATCACGCCCTTCATCACCGCCGCATACGCGTCCTCTGTGCCGAAGTCGGTCAGCAGCGTGATTGGCGGAGCCATGTGCAGGCTACGAAGTGGCCACAGTAACCATGGCCATGACGATGAAGACCACGGCCAGAACGATGGTCAGGCGGAAGAGCGTCCGTTCGATGCCGCGCCGTGTGCGGTATACGCCGTCCGGCTGTCCGAAGATGCCGCCGAGTCCGCCACCCTGAACTTGAAGCAGGATGACGCCGATCAAGGCGACTGCAATCAACATCTGTCCAACCGCGAGATAGATGGGCACGCTCTCCTCCCTGGCTCGGCGGCACGTCACTCCGCGTGCAGTTGCGGCTGACCTGCCGGCCTCTCAACGGGACCTGTGTCGACCACCGTGTGGCCGACGAATCCCGACTGGCGTTCTAGTATAGCAGGTAAGTTTCTGTGGCGAAAGACGCGGTATTCGCCGGCTCTACACTCTTAAGTGTGATGGAGGCGGGGAAGTTGAAAGCACCTGCTTTCCTCTGTAGCTTTGGGTTATGAGGTAACACAAAGGAAGGAGGAGAGGCAGGTGCGCGATGATTCTATCACCGTGTTGTTGGGGCTGCCGGAGTTGCGCGTGTGGGGCGAGGAAGAGACCGAGCAATGGATCGGAGTGCAGGTGGAGTATCGGGCGCGAGATGTGCCGTGTCCGTGGTGTGGGGAGCTGACGGGAAAGGTGCACAGCCGGCGGACACAGATGAAACGGGATATGCGGTTGTGGCAGAAGCCGGTGTACCTGGCGTTACGCAAGCGGCGCTTCCGCTGTCGCAGTTGCGGGAGGGTGTTTAGCGAGCCTGATCCGGTGTGCGGTATGAGGAAGCGAACGAGCGGGCGGTTCCGCAGCCAGTTAGGCAGGGATGCGCTAGAGCAGCCGGTGCGGCAGGTGGCGAGGAAGGAAGGGGTAGGAGAGACGCTGGTGCGCGGCTGCGTGACCGAGGAGGCAAGGAAGCTGTTGGGAGTGGAAGAGAGTCATGAGACGCCCAGGGTGTTGGGGCTGGACGAGTTCTCCATCAGGAAGGGCCAGGTGTACGACACCGCGATCGTGGACCTGGAGCGAAAGGCGGTCATCGGAGTAGTGAGCGGTCACCGGCAGCAGGAGGTGGCAGACTTCTTCACGGCGTTAGCGAACGCCGACAGGGGCAGCGTGGTGGTGATGGACATGCATGAGCCGTACCGGCAGGCGGTGGCGCTGTGTCTGCCACGGGCGAAGGTGGTAGTGGACAAGTTCCATGTGTTGTCGCACGTGCACCGGGCGCTTGATCAGGTCCGCACCGGTGTCGAGCCACGGCAGGGAAAGCGAGGTGAGCTCTACCATGCGCGGTATCTGCTGCTGAAAGCCAGGGAGCGATTGACGCCCTTGGAGCGGACCAGGCTGATGCCGCTGCTGCGGCGCTATCCACAGCTGCACCGGGCCTGGCTGCTCAAAGAATGGTTCAGGGCGTGGTACCACAGCAACAGCCGGGCGGCGGCAGAGGCTGCGTTGGCTCTGTGGGAAGCCTCTGTACGAGATCAGGGCCCCACTCCTTTCAAGGCGCTCTTCCCTATGCTTCGCCTCTGGCGGGAGGAGATCCTCAACTACTTCGATTACCCGTACACCAACGGTTTCCTCGAAGGCAAGAACAACCGCATCAAGGTCATTAAGCGGACCGCCTACGGCTACCGTAACCCTCAGAACTTCAGACAGAGAATCATGCTCAGCAACAGAAAGGAGGCTCAGCCTATCGTTGCATGAGGAACATCACACTTATTGACGTAGAACCTATTCGCCGGCAGGAGAACTGCGCGCCTGCGCTTTGCCTTTGACTTCCGTGCTGATAGTATATCGGGGCCCGTGGTCCGGTCACGTTGCCGGGCGGAAGTCCCGGCCGCAGGCAAGAGGTCGTGTGATATGGCAGTGATCAGAAAGACCGCGTCTGAAGTAGCGCTGGAAGTGACCGGGTTTGCGCAGCGTCATGGCCTGCTGACGGCGAACGCCGAATGTCTGCAACGCCACGCGGCGCGGTACCTGGCCCTCGGACACTGCCCCTGCGTGGAGGCGCGCCCGGAATGCCCGTGCGCGGAAGCCCTCGGTGACATCGAGAGCATGGGCAGGTGCGAATGCGGTATTCTCATCGACCCGGCTCGTTTGTGCATGTTGAGAGACCAGAGAGATGACCGTTAGTCTGGTGTTGTCAGGAGGTAGGTCAAGATGATCAGCACTGAACGTCTCAAGGAAGTCGGCATATTCCAGGGCATCAATGACGATGAACTCGAGATGATCGCGAAGGGCGTCGTCCAGATCAAGAAGTTCGCTGCCGGAGACGTCATCTTCACCGAGAACGCTGAGAGCACGCAGATGTATGTCGTTGACTCGGGGCGCGTCAATCTCGATATCGAAGCGGTGCCTGACACACGCCTGCAGGTGGCGTCGCTACGGCGCAACGAGGTTTTCGGCTGGGAAACCCTGGTCCCGCCATACCGCTACACCAGCACGGCCAGCGCGGTGGCGGATTCCGAGCTCATAGTGCTCGATGGCGCCGTCATGCGTAAACTGTGCGAGACACATCCTGACATCTGCGCACGCGTGATGGAGCGTGTGGTCCGTATCGCCGCCGACCAGTTGGTGGCAACACGACAGCAGATGTTCATGCTGCTTCACAGCAAGTGAATGGCGGCTGATGGTGGACCGCAGGAGGCGGTCGCGGCATACAGACGATGCGGGAGGTAGCCGACGAATGCAGTATGTACATCTGCCCGAGGGCTCCGACGCGCACAGCGGGCATGGGGTGAAGGCTCAGTGGGATGAGCGTGTGGTGAGCCATGGGGGTCGGGACGTCCTCTATCTGCTCACCGATGCCGTTGTGGATACGGTGTGTTGTGGCGACCGCGTCTTCCACTACGCGACGGTGTTGGGCTATGTGACCGAGTGGAAGGCGACGGCGAACGCCTCCGGCCAGCCGGTCTCCGTTGTCGAGCCGGTCACTGACCCGGAGATGCAGCGGGAGATCGAGGAGTCCCTGAAGTCAGAGGATCAGGATCTGCAGGTGACTTTCCGTTCGTCCTGAATGTGAAACTCATCCCATGCGATTATTGACACTCATTCTCAAACGCCAATATAATGGCGCATTCATGGCAGCGTGCAGGCAGCCGGCCTACAACGCGGTGAGTCGGGCGCCGTGTTCCCATGGGTGTCTGCTGTGTCGAGAACACCTGCCTCTCGCGACAGGTAGTCATGACGCCACTATTCATCACATCGTCTGATTTCGAGCGCATCCTGAGCCGCTGGGCCGGGGACAGGCCGGTGTATGTGCCGGTCACCAGGGCGGGATTCCGCCGCTGGGTGCGTTTCTCTCCTGAAGCACCTGTCCGTCCCGAGCTTGATGGCATCAGGACGGTTGAGCCGCTTAAGTCGTTCTACTTCAAGGCGCGTGAGACCGTTGCCACCTATCCCGGCGATGCCGCATTCCTCGACGACGAGCCCGGCTTCGTTATCGTCGGCGCCAAGGACTGCGACTTGAGGTCCCTGGAGTGTCTCGACAAGACATTTGCGGGCACGGAGCCGCGGGACCCATTCTGGGTCTCCCGTCGAGAGAAGGCTCTCGTCATTGGCGCCGATTGTACGGACCCTGCGTCCACGTGCTTCTGCACTCTGCTGGGCGCCGGACCCTATCCTGAGGTCGCGTTTGATCTGTCTGTTGCCGCGGTGACCGGAGGTCTGGTGGTCGAGGTTGGTACGGAGAAGGGACAGAAGGCGCTGGATGCCGCTGGCATAGCGTTGAGTCAGGCGACTGCGGAGCAGGTGGCCGAGCGGGACGCCAACCGCAAGTCCGTGCGTGAGGCGGTTCAAGAGCAGAATCGCCAGTTTGAAACGCAGCGGCCGTTCCCCGAGATAGTCAAGAGTGGCTACGAGTCGTCCGCGTGGACCAGGTACGCTGGCAGGTGCCGGGAGGATGCGGCCTGCCTTGCCATCTGCCCCACGTGCCACTGTTTCGTGCTCTACGATCAGAGCAAGGGCGAAAGCCATGAGCGCATCCGCGTCTGGGATTTCTGCTACCTGCGTGGCTATACACGTTGCGGCGGGGG